>JADGPN010000412.1 GCA_017882465.1 Solirubrobacteraceae bacterium | reverse complement strand
AGTCATTCCTGTCGGGCATCCAGTTCGTCAACAAAATCGCCGAGGCCGCAGAAAACGCCGGGCATCACCCCGACATCGCGGAGATATGTCTGCATCGAGCGCAACGCCCGAACGGTCGGGACCCGCCGCCCACCAGCAGCCCGCCGATCCGCTAGGAACGACTCGATCGCGGTGACAGTCACAGCGCCGACCTCGACACTCTCAGCGTCCATCCAGCGACCCAGGCTCCCCAGGTCCTTCAACATCGCTCGGACGGTCTGGGGCGTATAGCCCGCCTCCAACAGCCAGACCCGATAGCCCGGCCCAAGCCGCGGCCTTCTGCGAGTACCCGACATCCTCAGCCTCCTTGTCGAGACCGGAGCCCCGACGATCGAAATGGCTAGTCGGGACGCGAAACTATGCCGACAAGCTGACCGGCGCGACCGGCGAGAAACCCAGCGAACGCACGGCGCTCAAGCCGGCCGCGGCCACGATGTCGGCATAGTCGCGGTATCGGCATAGATCGACGATGATCAAGTCGGCGCGGATCAGCTTGCTGATCGCTTTGCTGACGCTGTCATCCGGGCGATGACGGCGGAACAAGGCAGCGAGCGTCTCGGCGCGGTCGTTGGTTCTCTCCTCTCGCTGGTCGATCAGTGGACCGCCGTCGGGTTGGCTGTTTGGCAGTACGGTCGCGCTTTCGGTGCTCCATCGCACCCGCGGGTTCCCGGGCCGACCCTGAGCGCCGTCATGCGTTGCATGAGACTGGCGACGCCGGCTGGTTTAGGCTCAGGTCAATGGCTGCCGAGCGCCTGCCGGGGTTCTGGGGTCGGTCGAGTGAGCGCGCGCTGCTGGATCGGCTGCTCGAGGACGTGCGCGCGGGGCAGAGTGCGGTGCTCGTCATCGGTGGCGAAGCGGGCGTGGGCAAGACGGCGCTTCTGCGCTACGCCGCTCAGCAGGCGTCCGGGTTTCGGGTCGCTCAGATCGCCGGTGTGGAATCGGAGATGGAATTGGCGTACGCGGGGCTGCATCAGCTGTGCGCACCGATGCTCGACCGGCTGGATGTGCTGCTCGAGCCTCAGCGCGTCGCGTTGAACGTCGCCCTGGGTCTTGCCGTGGGCGATCCTCCTGATCGCTTCCTGGTTGCGTTGGCGGCGCTTGGCCTGCTGTCTGCGATTGCCGAGGAGCGTCCGATGTTGTGCGTTGTAGACGATCTCCAGTGGCTCGATGATGCGTCCGCGCGGGTGCTCGGGTTTGTGGCGCGCCGACTGCTGGCGGAGCCAGTGGCGCTCGTGTTCGCCGTGCGCGAGCCGAGCGGTGAGCACCAGCTTGCGGGCCTGCCAGAGCTGCCGCTGCGTGGGCTCGACGACGTTGACGCCCGGGCGTTGCTTGAGACGGTCATCCCGGGTCGAATCGACGAGCGTGTTCGTGAGCGGATCGTCGCGGAGACTCGGGGCAATCCACTTGCTCTGATGGAGCTGCCGCGCGGCATGAGCGCGGCCGAGTTGGCGGGCGGCTTCGCTGCTATTAGACCTGGGGCGCTGTCAGGCAGCATCGAGGACGGCTTTCGGCGGCGGCTTGACGCACTCCCGGCCGACACCCGCCGGCTGTTGCAGCTGGCGGCCGCCGATTCGGTCGGCGAGCCGTTGCTCGTGTGGCGAGCGGCCGAGCAGCTCGGGATTCTCCCGGAGGCCGCGACGCCGGCGATCGACGCAGACCTGCTCGACATCGGCGTGCAGGTGCGGTTCCATCATCCGCTCGTGCGCTCAGCGGCGTATCGCTCGGCATCGCCAGCGGAGCGCTACGCGCTGCACGCGGCTCTCGCGGAGGCCACCGATCCGGAGATCCATCCTGACCGCCGCGCGTGGCACCGTGCGCAGGCGGCAACGGGACCCGACGAGCAGGTCGCAGCGGAACTGGAAGGCTCCGCGGCCCGCGCGCAGGCACGCGGAGGTATCGCCGCGGCGGCTGCGTTTCTCGAACGCGCAGCGGCGCTCACACCTGAGCCCGCCGAGCGTCTGCGCCGCCTCCTCGCGGCGGCTCGGGCAAAGCGCGACGCCGGCGCGCTCGACGCGGCACTGCAGTTGCTGAGCGCAGCCGAGGCCGGACCCCTGTCGGCGTGGCAGGCCGCGGAGGTCGAGCACCTCCGCGGACAGGTCGCATTTGATCAGCGCCGCGTCGGCGACTCCGCGCGGCTGCTGAGCAGCGCGGCTAAGCGCTTGGAGCCGTTGGACGTCGAGTTGGCGCGCGCGACGCACCTCGAGGCGCTCGGCGCGGCCATCTGGGCCGGAGATCTGGACAGCCCGGGCGCCCTGGTCGAGGCAGCTGAAGCCGCCCGCGCCGCGCCGCCCGCGCCCGACCCGCCCGGGGCGGTGGATGTCGTGCTCGACGCGTTCGCAGCTCGGCTGACGGAGGGGTATGCGGCTGCCACGCCGGCGATGAGGCACGCGCTGGAGACGGTGCTTGCGCTGAAGGTTCCCGCCGGGGACCTCGGGCGCTGGCTCTGGCTGACCGGCGCGAGGGCGACCGGGCTGATCGCGCTCGAGCTGTGGGACGCCGACTCCTGGCATGAGCTGGCCTCGCGCCAGGTGCGGGTCGCCCGCGACGCAGGAACGCTCGTGCAACTTCAGTTCGCACTCAACTTCCTTGCCAGGAGTCAGCTGAGCTTCGGGAAGCTGACCGATGTCGCGGTTCTCATCGACGAGGAGCGCGTGATCGCGGAGGCGACGGGCAACTCGGCGGTGGGATACGAGGAGATGATGCTCGCTGCGTGGCGCGGCCAAGAGTCTCTCGCGTCCGAGCTGATCGAGCGGATGGTGCAAACGGCGAGCGCCCGCGGGCTGGGCAGGATGGTCGACGTCGCAACCTACGCGAAGTCAGTGCTCTACAACGGCATCGGTCGCTACGAGGCGGCGCGCGACGCTGCGCTAGTGGCGTTTGAGCACCGCGACCACGTCGGCTACGGCCTGTTCGTCGTGGCCGAGCTGGCCGAGGCGGCATCGAGAACCGGCGATCAGGCGCTCGTACAGGCCGCGCTCGCATGGCTGTCGGAGCGCACACAGGTGACCCGTACCGACTGGGTACTGGGGATCGAGGCGCGCGTCCACGCGCTGCTGAGCGACGGGGACGCCGCCGAGCGCGAGTATCGCGAGTCGATCGCGCACCTCGAACGGACGCGTCTGCGCATGGAACTCGCGCGAGCGCACCAGCTCTACGGGGAGTGGCTGCGGCGCGAGGCCCGGCGGGTTGACGCGCGCGAGCAGCTGCGCACCGCCTATGACATGTTCGGCGAGATCGGCGCGGACGGTTTCGCCGAGCGCGCGCGCCATGAGCTGCTGGCGACCGGCGAGACGGTCCGAAAACGGCGAGACGACACCCGCGACGAGCTCACGCCGCAGGAGGAGCACATCGCGCGGCTCGCCCTCGCCGGCCGAACGAACCTGGAGATCGGCTCCGAGCTCTTCATCAGCCCCCGCACCGTCGAATGGCACCTGAAGAAGGTGTTCATGAAGCTCGGGATCAGCTCGCGCAGGGGCCTCCGCGACGCCCTGCCTGCACGACGGGGCCATGCCGTTGCGGCCGTGTAAAGAGGCGACGGCCACGCGGCCACGACGCTGACCCGGGCTCCAACTAGGGCATACCCGGGTGCGACCGCGACCGCCGGGACGCAGGCTTTACCTCCTCAGCACACGCGAGAGAGAGGCACACAATGCACAGCGAACACACACTCACCGCTCCACGGTTCGGAGCATCCGCCCCCACCCTTCCGCGCCTGTGCGGTGGTCCAGTGGGCGGTCCGTGACCAGGGCCGACTCGGCGCGCGGGCTTCTGGGCAGTCGCCTTCTCGTTCCTCGCCGTGACGGCATTCTCGACAACTCCGAGCGACGTCCCGTACTCCGCCGGCGTCCCCGGCGACCTCGTCGGGTTCCCCGGCCACATCGCCGTCTACCTCGGGCTCATCGGCGGAACGCCCCACATCCTCGAAGCCTCCTGGGTGGGCATCCCCATCCACGTGGTGCCGCTGAAACGCAGCGCATTGGCAGCGGTCCTCGCCCTCGCCGCCGCACCCGGCCCCGGTGGCTGGCGGATCTGGGTCGTGGGTCGACGACATGCCGGTCAGCTCAACCATGCGGTGACTAGTACACCGGCGACCAGCCCGGTGAC
>JADGPN010000094.1 GCA_017882465.1 Solirubrobacteraceae bacterium | reverse complement strand
TGTTCTGGCCCCTGATCGGCGCATTCATCGTTTTCGTCCTCGTCGCCGTGTTCATGGGCTGGCTGATGGACGCCGATCGCAAGGGCGGCGACGCAGGCAAAGACAGTCACTAGGCCTGCGTGGCCGCCATTCGTGCCGCCGCGACGGTCACCGCGTCGTGCTCGCGCTTGACGTCGTCGCGGTCGGCCGGCTCAGGAACCGACTCCTCGCACGAGCGCATGATCATCGCCGCCTGGTCCAGCAGCAGCGTCCGGCGCTCCTCTGTGGTGGCGTAATCCATGATCTTGGTCAGCGACTCGAGCTGGCGGATCATCACCGCCGGCATCCCGCGCCCCGCCTGGCGGATCTTCTCGAACGCTCGCTCAACCAGCCGCGTGTAGGAGACGTGTGAGGTGATCACGCGGACGTACCCGTGGCTGTCGCGGTGCACGCGCGTTGGCTGCCAGCCGCTGGCGACCTTGCACAAGCTGTCGCCGAGCCAGTCGATGCAGGTCAGCGCGGTGAACGTGTCGTTGACCGCAGGCGACAGCGCCCGGATGGCGATCTCGACCAGCTGATCGACGGCGAATGCCAGGTCCTGCGTCAGCGTCCGGAAGGGGCCGGTGACATGCGCGCGCCGCAGCTCCCGGGCGACGGCCGGCGCGGACTCGGCCGGCCACACCAGGGCCATCGTGTGGCCGGCGACGAGAAAGTGGCCGGGCCGGTAGAGCAGGCGGATGACCGAGCCCTTCTCGGTCGCGATCGCGGTCAGCGTCTGGTGGCGGATGAACTGGAGGTATCCGCTCGAGGGCGCCGCCACCGGACCGCCGCCCTCCTGCAGCCGCCGGAGCAGCTCGCCGACTGACGGGCCGGCCTCGAGCACGGCTCGCTCGCTCCCTCGCTCGAGCTCGATCGCGTGCGACAGATCGTGCGCGATGCTGGCGATCACCTGCGGCAGCTGGATCGAGGTGGCGATGTGGTGGATGAAATAGACCAGGACTCCCATCGAGACCCCCACCAGGACGACGGACACGGTGATCGAGACGTGAGGGACGAAGTCAGGGTGCCCGGGCGCGCCGGGTGAGATCGAGACCAGCACCAGCGTCGCGTAGACGAATGTGGCCACGAAAGTGCCGAGCGTGAACTGCGTCCCGCGGTCGCGGATGAAGTTGCGCAGCATCCGCGGCCCGAACTGGGTCGAGGCCAGCGTCAGCGTCACGATCACGATCGAGAAGACGACGCCGACGACCGTGATCACCGCCGCCGCCAGCGCGGTCAGGATCTGGCGGGCGGCGTCGGCCGTCCCGGCGAGGACCCAGGTCGGCAGGTGGACGTGGCCGAGATACGCCGCCCGGTCGATCGCGTGCGTGACCGCGTACAGGCCGACCGCCAATGCGACCTCGATCGCGGGCACCAGCCAGAGGTTGGTTCGCAGCGCCTCGCGTCGCCACTCGGCACCCGGCGAGAGCCGCGGCATCAGGTTGGCGTTCGGTCGGTGGGCACCATGGCACGGGGGGATCGGGTGCCGACCAGACTTCCCGGCTCACCGCGAGCCATCGTAACGGGGCCAGGCGCGAACGAATCGCGCGGGGACGCTGCACCCGGCGCGGCCGGCGACTGGTGATCACGCACTTCTCCGACGAGCTCGATCCCAAATGGGCGCGTGACGAGGCGCGCGACGCCTTCGGGGCTCCGGTCGAGCTCGCTCGGGAGGGGGCGGTCTACACGATCTGCGCCGTCGCTCCGGGGCCGGGACGGATGCCGGCGCGCGGTGCGGATGGCTAACCTGCAAGGCTCAATGTCCGAGCGAGACCTGTTCGCCAACTTCGAGCGCATGCGGCGCGAGATGGATGAGCTGTTCGGCGACGTGTTCGAGCGCACCGGACTGTCCCGCAGGCGTGCCGGATTCTCGCCGGCGGTGGACGTCGCGTACACGTCGGACCCGCCGCGCGCGATCGTCACCGCTGAGCTGGCCGGCGTCGACATCTCCGAGCTGGAGCTGGAAATCCAGGGCCGCAAGCTGATCCTCGCCGGCCATCGCGGACCGCCGCCGGTGGAGGGCGACGTCTATCAGCAGGTCGAGATCGAGCGCGGCCAGTTCCGGCGAGTGGTCGAGCTCGGGGCCGACGTGCGAGCCGACGAGGCCAAGGCGCGCTACGAGGACGGCATCCTCAGGGTCGAGTTGCCGCTGGAGCGAGCCGAGGGCCGCTCCCGGCCGGTCCCGCTCGAGCGAGCCGATCGCGAGTGACGTGATCGAGGTCGGCGTACCCGACGGCGGCCCGCGGGAAGTCGCCGTCAGCGACTCACGCGAGCTCCCCGCGCAGGCGGGCGTCCTGCCGCTGCGCGACACGGTCACCTTCCCCGACATGCTGATCCCGCTCAACGTCGGGCAGGAGCGCAGCATCGAGCTGATCAACGACGTGCTGCGCGGCGACCGCTCGATCGTGATGGTCGCCAGTCGCAATCCGGAGATCGAGGCGCCCGGTCCCCAGGACCTGTGCGACGTCGGCGTGATCGGCGTGGTCGCGCGGATGATCCGGGTTCCGGACGGCACGCTGCGAGTCCTGATCCAGGGTGGGCAGCGCGTCCACCTCGAGCGCTGGGTGCAGACCGAGCCCTATCTGGTGGCGGAGATCAGCGAGGCGGCGGACATCGTCAAGCAGAGTCCCGAGCTCGTGGCGCTGATGCGCAACGTGCAGAAGACGTTCTCGGACATCGTCCAGCAGGTTCCCTACCTTCCTGAAGAGCTTCAGATCATGGTGGCCAACGTCGAGGACCCGAGCGCCCTCAGCCATCTGATCGCGGGTGCGCTGCGGCTGAAGACCGAGGAGAAGCAGGCGCTGCTCGAGGAGCTCGACGTCTCCAAGCGGCTGCGGCGCCTCTCCGAGGTGCTGGCGCGAGAGCTCGAGGTGGTGGCGATCGGGTCAAGGATCCAGTCGCAGGTCCAGTCCGGGCTCGAGAAGGGTCAGCGGGAGTACTTCCTGCGCCAGCAGATGAAGGCCATCCAGGAAGAGCTGGGGGAGAGCGACGAGGTGCAGCAGGAAGCCAACGAGCTGCGCGAGCAGCTGGGCGCGCTTGACCTGCCGGAGGAGGTTCGCAAGCAGGTTGACCGCGAGCTCGCCCGACTGGAGCGCCTGCAGCCGGCGATGGCCGAGTACGGCGTCGTGCGCAGCTACCTCGAATGGATCGCCGCGCTCCCCTGGGACACCGCCACCGAGGACAACCTCGACCTCGCGCATGCGCGCGACGTGCTCGACGAGGACCACTACGACATCGAGCAGGTCAAGGACCGGATCCTGGAGTTCCTCGCGGTGCGCTCGCTCAAGCCCGACGCCCGCGGCTCGATCCTGCTGTTCGTCGGGCCGCCCGGCGTCGGCAAGACCTCGCTGGGGCGTTCCATCGCCCGAGCGCTGGGTCGCAAGTTCGAGCGCATCAGCGTCGGGGGCGTGCGCGACGAGGCCGAGATCCGCGGTCACCGCCGCACCTACATCGGCGCGATGCCGGGCACGATCATCCGCGCGATGCGCGACGCGGGGGCCAAGAACCCGCTGCTGATGATCGACGAGATCGACAAGATGGGGGCCGACTTCCGAGGGGATCCCTCCAGCGCGATGCTGGAGGTGCTCGATCCGGAGCAGAACGCGAACTTCCGCGATCACTACCTCGACCTCCAGTTCGACCTCTCGCACGTGATCTTCGTGACCACGGCGAACACGATCGAGACGATCCCCGGCCCGCTCCGGGACCGGATGGAGATGATCCAGCTCGCGGGCTATACCGAGGCCGAGAAGCTCGAGATCGCCAGGCGCTATCTGGTGCCGCGCCAGATCGAGCGCAACGGGCTGAGCAACAGCAAGATCGCGTTCTCCGACGCGGCGCTGAAGTCGATCATCTCCGACTACACGCGCGAGGCCGGCGTGCGCCAGCTCGAGCGCGAAATCGGCTCGGTGGCCCGCAAGGTCGCCCGTCAGTTCGCCGAGGGCAAGGCCAAGCGCAAGGTGACGATCACCGCGCCGCGGGTCCGGGAGCTGCTCGGCAAGCCCAAGTTCTATTCCGAGACGCGCCGGCGGACCTCACGCCCCGGCGTCGCCACGGGGCTGGCCTGGACCCCGGTCGGCGGCGACGTGCTGTTCATCGAGGCGACGGCGATGCAAGGAACCGGCAAGCTGACGATCACGGGCATGCTCGGCGACGTGATGAAGGAGTCAGCCCAGGCGGCGCTCTCCTACGTGCGCAGCAATGCATACGAGCTCTTCCCCGAGCTCCCGGAGGACTGGTTCGCCAAGCACGACATCCACATCCACGTGCCCGCAGGGGCGATCCCCAAGGACGGTCCGAGCGCCGGCATCACGATGGCGACCGCGCTCGCCTCGCTGCTCTCCGGCCGGCCGGTTCGCGCCGACACCGCGATGACCGGTGAGATCACGCTCACCGGCCAGGTGCTCCCGATCGGCGGCCTGAAGGAGAAGGCGCTCGCGGCGCAGCGCTACGGGATCAAGCGCGTCATCGCCCCCGAGCTGAACGCGCAGGACATCGACGAGATCCCGGAGCACCTGCGTAAGAATCTCGAGTTCGTGTTCGTCTCGGAGATCGGCGAGGTGCTCGATGTGGCGTTCGAGGCCCCTCGGACCCGGCGCCGGGCTCAGTTGAGCGCCGCGGCCGACGGGTAGATTCCCGCTCACGAGGGCCCATCGTATTCGCGTATTCTGAGCACGCACGCGCAAACGGACCACAGGGAGCGACATGTCAAGACGTAACAAGGCCAAGGCGAAGGCCGCCGCGTTCAATCCGGCAGAGGTCGTCGAGATTGTGAAGTCCAATCCTTACATCCACCGCTTGATCGAGGATGCCCACCTGCGCGACTCGATCGCCACCGCGATGGACTCGAGCCGCAGCGCCTATGGGCGCCTCGCCAACGGCAGGACGCCGGCAAAGCTGATGGAGGACAAGAAGCTGCAGCGCGATCTGCAGGTGGCCTTCTCGGCCGCCCGCGACGCGACCACCGCGCTCGTGGAGGCTCCGAAGAAGAAAGCCCGCAAGGGACTGACCTTCGGTCGGGTCGTGATCGTGGCCACCGTCGGCACGGGCGTCGCCATGGTCGCCTCCGAGGGACTACGCTCCAAGGTGCTCGACACGCTGTTCGGGGCGGAGGAGGAGTTCGAGTACACGCCGCCGGCCAACACCACCCCGGCGCCCCCGAGCTCACCGGTGTCAGCCGCCTGATCTCGTCCTGAGAGGTTTCACGCTCGCGAAGGCGCCTGCGGGTCGGGCGCCTTCGTCGTTTCAGTGCGAAACTAATTGGGGGGCTTCGTGGTGGCAGCCACTTCATCCGCCGTACCGGCAAGGGCCACTGACGGTCGCCGGGCGCTGGGGGTCGAGCCGCAGCCGCGGCAGCCGGGTCAGCAGTGAGGCCAGGGTTACGCGCGCCTCGAGCCGGGCTAGTAGTGCTTTGTTACGGCGCCGAATGTCGTGACAGGCGAAATCAGCGACGTAACAAAGCACTAACTAGGTGCACGCCCACACAAACGAACGGGCCGTGGGCGAACGCGAGGTGGCGGCGTTCCTCGCCCCGCCGCAGCTCGAACCGGTCCGGGTCGGCGAATTGGCGATCATGCCCTCGGTCGTCTCGATTCCGCCGAACAGCAGCATCGCGGCGTTGAAGACGATCTCCTCAGGAAAGCACGGGGCCATGACCGGGCGATCGCCGCTGGGGGTAGGCTGACGGCGCGATGAGCGTCCAGATCGCACTCTTGCGAGGCATCAACCTCGGCCCCAACCGGCGCGTCGCGATGGGCGACCTGCGAGATCTGCTGACCGGCGTGGGCTACCCCGATGTGCGCACGTGGGTGCAGAGCGGCAACATCCTGCTCTCCAGCGATCTGGACCCGGAGCGGCTCCAGCGCGAGCTGGAGGGGCACGTGCTGGCCGGGTTCGGGATCGACGCGAAGGTGGTCGTGCGGACCCGGGAGGAGCTGGCCGCGGTGGTTGCGCTGAACCCGCTGGCCGAAGTGGCCGACGAACCCAAGCGCTATCAGGTCAGCTTCCTGTCGGGTGAGCCAAGCGCCGAGGCGATCGCCGAGATCGCCGCGGTCGACGTCTCGCCCGAGCGCTTCGCCCACAGCGGTCGCGAGATCTACGCCTGGCATCCCGAGGGAATCCAGCGCTCCGCTCTGGCCAAGCTGATCTCCGACCGGCGCCTCGGGGTCACCGCGACGGCTCGCAACTGGAACACGGTCACGACTCTGCTGGCGATGGCGCAGGAGTGACGGGGCGTGGCGGGGATGAAGGTCGGCGGTCGGCGCCGGATCACGATCCCGCCGACCCTCGCGTACGGCAAGCGCGGCGCCGGTGGCGTCATCGGTCCCGACGAGACGCTCGTCTTCGTCGTGGATCTGCTCGGCGTGCGTTGAGCTCCGCGCCCCGTCGGGGACCGGCGATCGGCGCCGGCACGGTCCAATAACGTTCCCCGCGTGAGGCGCACAGCCATCCTCGTCGCCGCGGGCGTCGTCCTGCTGGTGCTGGTGGTCGCGCAGCTCGTGCTTCCGGGGATCGCCGCGCAGCGCCTGCGCGACCGGCTCGCCCGCAACGGCACCGTGCTCCACGTCGAGGTGCACGCGTTCCCGGCAATCGAGCTGCTGTGGCATCAGGCGGACCGCGTCGTGATCCGGATGGGCACGTACCAGTCGGCTCCCGGCAACCTCGGAAGCCTGCTCGGGCAGACCGCCGACGTGGGCTCGCTGGACGCATCGGCCGGCGAGCTCAACACCGGCCTGCTCACGCTGCGCAACGCCACCCTGCGCAAGCGTGGCAACCAGCTGACCGGCTCGGCCCACATCACCGAGTCAGACCTCCAGACCGCGCTGCCGATCCTGCAGTCGGTCACGCCGGTCGCCTCGGGTAACGGGCAGCTGACGCTCAGGGGCACCGCGAGCCTGATCGGCGTCACCGCGAGCGTCGATGCGACGGTGCGCGCGCAGGACGGCCGCCTCGTCGTCGAGCCCCAGGTCCCGCTCGGGGGCCTGGCCACGCTGACCGTGTTCGGTGACCCGCACGTCGCGGTGCAGGGCGTGAGCGCCACGCCCACGCCCGACGGGTTCACCGCCTCCGCGCAGGCGCAGCTCAGGTGAGGCCTGCCGGGCGAGTGTCTGGCCCGTGCGGCCGACCCGGATCTCGTTCCAGGACGGGGGTCCGATGGCGATCATGGGTGACCTGCGGCTGGATCTGGGCGACGGAGAGCAGATCGAGACCAGGGCCACCGTCTGCCTCTGCGGGAAGAGCGGCAACCGCCCGTTCTGGGACCTGGCCTGCCGCGAGAACTGAGACGACCGGCGGCACGCCGCCGCCCCTCCCCCGGCCAGGCCAGGGCCTTACGCCTTGGGCGACTTCCACGGCGCGCGCAGGCGCCGCTCGATCTCGTTGGGGAGCTCGGCGATGGCGATCCGCTCCTGGGCCAGGCTGTCGCGGTCGCGAAGCGTGACGGTGCGGTCCTCCAGCGACTGGTGATCGATCGTCACCCCCCACGGCGTGCCGATCTCGTCCTGGCGCCGGTAGCGGCGGCCGATCGCGCCGCCCTCGTCGTATTCGGCCTGGACCCGCTCGCGCAGGTCGCGGTAGATCTCCGTGGCCAGCTCGGGTTGCCCGTCCTTCTTGACCAGGGGCAGGATCGCCACCTTGACCGGCGCGAGCTGTGGGTGCAGCCGCAGCACGGTCCTGCCCTCGCCCCCGATCTCGTCCTCGTCGTAGGCGTCGACCAGGAACGCGAGCGTGGCGCGGTCGGCGCCGGCCGCAGGCTCGATCACGTGCGGGACGTAGCGCGCGCCGCTGGCTGTGTCGACGTACTCGAGCTTCTGCCCCGAGTGCTCGGCGTGCGCGCGGAGATCGAAGTCGCCGCGGTTGGCGACCCCCTCGAGCTCCTGCCAGTCGATCGGGAACAGATACTCGACGTCGGAAGTGGCGCTCGAGTAGTGCGACAGCTCGTCCTGCTCGTGCGGGCGCAGGCGCAGATGGTCCGCGCGGATCCCCAGCCGCGTGTACCAGCTCATGCGCTCGGAGACCCAGTGCTCGAACCACCGGTCCGCGTCCTCGGGCGGGACGAAGAACTCCATCTCCATCTGCTCGAACTCGCGGGTGCGGAAGATGAAGTTCCCCGGCGTGATCTCGTTGCGGAAGCTCTTGCCGATCTGGGCGATTCCGAACGGCGGCTTCTTGCGCGAGAACTGCAGGTAGTGCTTGAAGTTGAGGAAGATCCCCTGGGCGGTCTCGGGCCGCAGGTACACCGTCGCGCCCTCGTCCTTGATCGGGCCCACCGTGGTCTCGAACATGAGGTTGAAGTCGCGGGCCTCGGTCAGGTCGCAGTCGCTTGTCTCGCCCGGGTGCTTGGAGGGCTTGCGCCCGCACTGCGCATCCACGAGCCGGTCGGCGCGAAAGCGGAGCTTGCACGTGCGGCAGTCGACCATCGGGTCCGTGAACCCCGCCAGGTGCCCGCTCGCCTCCCACGTCCGCGGGTGCTGGATGATTGCCGAGTCGAGCGCGACGATGTCATCGCGCTCCTGCAGCATCGAGCGCCACCACTGGGCCTTGACGTTGCTCTTGAGCAGCACCCCGTAGTGCCCGTAGTCGTAGCTCGAGCCGAGGCCGCCATAGATCTCGCTGCTGGGGAAGATGAAGCCGCGCCGCTTGCACAACGACACGATCTTGTCCATCGTCACGACGTCCTGGGACACTGACCTGATCCTAGCGGCGAGGCGGCCCTCTTGGCACTCTCGGCTCCAGAGTGCCAAGAAAACGGCCGATATACTTATTGAAGCGATGCCGATCTACGAGTACAAATGCAAGACGGGGCACAACTTCGAGGTCATGCAGCGCATGAGCGATGACCCGGTCACGACCTGCCAGGTGTGCGAAGCCCCGGTCGAGCGCGTATTCCATCCGATCGCGATCCACTTCAAGGGTTCCGGCTTCTACTCCACCGACTACGGATCCCGTAAGCGCTCCCGCGAGCTCAAGGACGCCGGCGAGGGCGAGGGCAAGGGCAAGGGCAAGGACGGCGACTCCTCGAGTTCGTCCTCGGACTCCAAATCGGATTCCAAGTCCGAGCCCGCCACCTCGACCGCCTCGAAGTCCGACAGCAAGAGCTCGTCCTCCTCGGACTGAGCCGCCGGCTCAGCCGTTCAGGAACTTCGAGACGGCGCTCTGCACGGCGCCGGGCGTAATCGTCAGCGCCGACTCGCCGTCGGGGAGGGTCACGGCTCCGGTCGGCTTGAGTACCGCCACGGGGGCCGAGCCGCCGACGGCGGCGGCCGTGGCCAGGCTCAGCAAGGTGAACCCGCCCATGTCGCTCTTGATCGCCTGCGGCGCGGTCCAGGAGACCCAGGGGAGCCGGAGGAACGTCCCCGGCGAGAGCAGCTGGGACTTGATCGAGTTGAGGATCTGCTGCTGGCGCTTGACTCGGGTGAGGTCGCTCTCGGCCGGATCGCACTTGTTCTCGCGGGTCCGGGCCAGGGTCAGCGCCTGGATCCCGTTGAGGTGATGGGTGCCCGGATTGAGGTAGAGCGAGAAGCCGCCGTTCTTCGTGCCGCCGCTGATGTCCGAGCAGATCTTCGCGGTGGTGACGTCGACTCCGCCCAGTGCGTCGATGAACTTGGGGAAGTTGACGAAGTTCACCAGGATCAGATGGTTGATCTTCACGCCCGTGAACTGCTCGATCGTCTTGATTGTGAGTGCCGGGCCGCCGTACGCGTAGGCCGCATTGATCTTGCTCGTGCCGTGGCCGGGGATCGCCGCCACCGTGTCACGCGGGATGGAGAGCCGGCGCGACACGCCGCCGCCGACGCGCCACAGCATGATCGTGTCCGAGCGGCTTCCGGCGTCGTTCGTGTTGGCCCCCGGCTCCTTCGAGCCCGGCGGTCGCGTGTCGGTGCCGATCACCAGCACGGTGTCGGTGGAGGTGAGCATGTTGCCGCCCGGGGTCAGCGCGGCCTCCGCGGAGGCGGGCACCGAGCCCTGCTGGGTCTCGGCGCTCACGATGAACAGGACCAGCGACAGCAGCAGCCAGGCCGCGATCGCGATCGCCACGTACTTGAGCACGCGGCGCGGGGTGACCCGCCGGTCGGACCCCCCATCCCCGCGTCGCCGGCCCGGCCGCCGGCGGGGCTCATCGGGGCCGCCGCCGCCCGGCGCGGGAAGGGCCAGCTCGTCCTCACCGCGCAGCCGAGCCATGAGCCCTTTCGGGCCGGCGCGGTAGGTCGTGTATGGGCGTGGGTCCGGGTCTCGCCGCGACCGGCCGGGGCCTTGCTCTCCCGATCGGTACAGGCTGTAGGCCGAAGCCTCCTCGGACCGTGCCCGCTTGTCAGCGTCGTGGGGCATACGGACCCGCATATGATGACGACATGGCCGCACGACGCGTCATCGGCGTCGATCTGGGCGGAACGAAGTTGCTGGCAGGCGCGGTGGACGACCGGATGCGCGTCCATCATCGAGCGCAGCGTTCGGTGGCAGGTCTCGACCAGTCGGCATTGCTGGACACCACCCTGGACGCGGTCCGGGAGGTGCGCGAGTCGACCGACGCCGAGATCGCCGCCGTCGGCTTCGGGATTCCGGCCCTGATCGATCAGCGGGCCGGAATCGCGGTGATCGCGGTTCACCTGCCGCTGGCCGACCTCGCCTTCCGCGACGTGATGACCGAACGGATCGGCCTGCCGGTGTTCGTGGACAACGATGGGAACGCGACCGCGCTCGCCGAGCACCGGTCCGGCGCCGCCCGCGGCGCTCGCGAGGCGGTGATCCTGACCGTCGGGACCGGCATCGGCGGCGGCCTGATCATCCGCGACGAGGTGTACCGGGGATCGATCGGCGCCGGGGCCGAGCTCGGCCACGTGGTGATCGAGATGGACGGGCCGCGCTGCAACGGCAACTGTCCCAACCGAGGCTGCGTGGAGGCGCTGGCATCGGGCACCGCGCTGCGGCGCGAGGCCCGCCGGATCGCGGGCGAGCGCCCGGACTCCGGGCTGGGCCGCGCGCTCGCGGCGGGCCGCGAGCTGGCCGGGCCGCTGGTCACCGAGCTCGCCCACGACGGCGACCAGGCGGCGATCGACACGATCGCGCTGGTCGGCAGGCGGCTCGGGGTCGCGATCGCGAATTACGTCAACATCTTCAATCCCGAGGTCGTCGTGGTCGGCGGCGGCGTGATCGCGGCCGGTGAGCTGCTGCTCGCCCCGGCGCGCAAGGTCGTGGCCGAGCGAGCGCTGCCTCCGTCCCGTGATGTGGTGCGGATCGTGGCGGCGCGGTACGGGGTCGAGGCGGGAATGATCGGCGCCGCGGCGCTGGCGTTCGACGGCCTTGCGCGGCGGGCGGAGCCGATCACGTGAGCGGGGGGCGCCTGATCGTGTGCCCGACCCCGATCGGCAACCTGGAGGACGTCACGCTGCGCGTGCTGGCGGCCCTGCGCGAGGCCGACGTCGTGGCCTGCGAGGACACCCGGCGCACGCGCGTGCTGCTCGACCGCTACGGCGTCAAGGCCCGGCTGGTGAGCTATCACGAGCACAACGAGCGTGAGCGCGCCACCGAGCTCGTGAAGCGGATGGGCGAGGGAGCGGTCGTGGCGCTCGTCTCCGACGCGGGGATGCCGCTGGTCTCCGACCCCGGCTTCGTGCTCGTGCGGGCCTGCGTCGCCGCCGGTCTGGCCGTGGAGGTGCTCCCGGGCCCGTCGGCCGCCGTGGCGGCGCTGGTGGCCAGCGCGCTGCCCGCCGACCGCTGGCGGTTCGTGGGCTTCCTGCCGCGCAAGCGCTCAGAGCTCGAGCAGACATTCGCCTCGCCTGAGACGCTGGTCGCGTTCGAGTCGCCGCGACGGGTGGCAGCATCGCTCGAGGTCCTCGCCGCGCTCGACCCCGAGCGTCCAGTCGCCGTCTGCCGAGAGCTCACCAAGGCCCACGAGGAGGTCGTGCGCGGCAGCGCCGCAGAGGTCGCGGCGCGGTACGCGCAGGAGCCCCCGCGCGGCGAGGTCGCGCTGGTGGTGGGCCCGGCGCCCACCCACGAGGCGGACCTCGGCCCCGCGCTCGCGGCGCTGCGCAAGCTGATCGACGCGGGCGCCAAGCCGCGTCCGGCAGCGGGCGTCGTCGCCGGCCTGACCGGCGTCAGCGCCAACGCGCTGTATCGAGCGCTCACCGCGAAGCCGGAGTAGCGCCGGCGGCCCCGGCGCCCGGGGCCGAGGGTGGGCGGATTTCGGACGATATACGTCCGAAATCCGCCCACCCTCCCGCTGGCCCGCGGCTGCTCTGACCCCCGTTGCCCACGGGCCCGGATAGCCTTCGTGTCAGCCGATGTCGTTCTACATCACCACGCCGATCTACTACGTCAATGCACAGCCGCACCTGGGGCACGCGTACACGACGATCGCCTGCGACGTGATGGCGCGGCACATGCGCCAGCGCGGCGAGGACGTGTTCTTCCTCACCGGGACCGATGAGCACGGCGAGCCGGTGGCCGACGCCGCCCATGCGCTCGGCCTGGAGCCGAAGGAGCTGGCCGACCGCAACGCCGAGCGCTTCAAGGCGCTGATGCCGCGCCTGTCGGCGTCCAACGACTTCTTCATCCGCACCTCCGACGCGGAGCACGAGGCCAAGGTGCAGGAGATCCTCCAGCGCGTGTACAACAACGGTCACGTCTACAAGGGCCTGTACGAGGGCTGGTACTGCCCCAAGTGCGCCGACTTCAAGGTCGAGAACGAGATCGCGGAGGGCAACCGCTGCCCGATCCACGAGATCCCGCTCGAGCGCCAGCAGGAGGAGAACTGGTTCTTCCGCCTCTCGACCTTCCAGGAGCCGCTCGAGCGGCTGTATGCCGAGCGCCCGGACTTCGTCATGCCCTCCCACCACTTCAACGAGGCCCGGTCGTTCATCTCCCAGGGCCTCCAGGACGTGTCGCTCTCCCGGGCGCACCTGAAGTGGGGGGTCCAGGTGCCGTGGGACCCGTCGCACGTGTTCTACGTCTGGTTCGACGCGCTGCTCAACTACTACACGGCGCTCACCTATGCCCGGCCCGGTGAGGATCTCGTGCCCCGGTTCTGGCCCGCGACCTACCACGTCATCGGCAAGGACATCCTCAAGTTCCACACCGTGTACTGGCCGGCAATGCTGATGGCCGCAGGCCTGCCGGTGCCCGAGCACGTCTTCGTCCACGGTTTCCTGCTCGGTGCCGATGGACGCAAGATGAGCAAGTCGCTGGGCAACGTGCTCGACCCGTTCGAGGTGATGGAGGCGCTCGGCACCGATGCCCTGCGCTTCTACCTGATGCGCGACGTGCCGTTCGGCGGCGATGGGGCCGTCGGGATGCAGGCGGTCCGCTCTCGCTATGACACCGAGCTGGCCAACGAGTACGGCAACCTGGCCAGCCGCACGATCGCGATGATCCGGCGCTACCGCGACGGCGTGATCCCCACCGCCGGCACCGATCCCGAGCTGACGGCCGAGTTCGACGGCCTCGCGGGCGAGGTGGCCCGGTTGCTCGACCGGGCCGAGCCGACCCAGGCGCTGGAGGCGATCTGGCTGCGGGTGCGGCGGCTCAACCGCTACGTCGAGGAGCGCGCGCCGTGGCAGCTGGCCAAGGACCCGAGCCAATCCAACGCGCTCGACCAGACGCTGGCGTCGCTGGCCGAGGGTGTGCGGGTGATCAGCATCACCCTGCATCCGTACATCCCTGCGAGCGTCGAGAAGCTGCTGGCGGCGATCGGCGCACCGGAGCTCGATTACGCCGGCGCCGGCTTCGCCGAGCACGGGTCCGGCGCATCCGTGGACGCGCTGGAGCCGCTGTTCCCCAAGCCCGTGTGATGAGGAAGCCCGCGTGACGAGGAAGCCCGCGTGA
>JADGPN010000411.1 GCA_017882465.1 Solirubrobacteraceae bacterium | reverse complement strand
CCGGTGACGTGGTCGACGTGGTAGCTCCCGTTGGCCGCGCGTGTCGCCCTCGAGGCCCAGAAGTCGGCGGCGCCTGAAATCACAGGCGAGCCCTGGGCCGCCAGCCAGGTGCGGTCCCCGGTCACGACGTAGTACTGCCACTGGGCCAGCGCGATGTCGGCGGTGATGTGCTGCTCGTAGAGTCCCTCGCTGTTGATCGACACCGGGGGAGGGATTGGGATCTGCTCGGTTCCGTCGAGCGCGCTCTCCCACGGGAACCGCGCGCCCGTATAGCCGGTGGCGGCGGCGTGCTGGCCTGCCGCGCCGAGGTGGTTGAAGCGGTATGCGTTCATCCCGGCCGCGAGGTCGGGGTGCTGGGCCAGCAGCGACGGGTACATCCATGTCTCGGCGTCCCAGAAAATGTGGCCGTCGTATCCGTTGGAGGACAGGCCGGCTGGTGAGATGCTCCAGTCCACGCCATCGCGCGTGTTCGACCACAGGTAGAACTCGCTCGCGTTGACGTCGCCGGCGGGCTGGCGATCACGACCAGCCGCGCCGACGGAATGCGGATCGACAAGGAGTTCTCCGGATACCAGTCGCAAATGGTCAAGCAGGCGGACGTGACGTTGTTGCAGTACCCGTGGCTGTACCCGATGCCGGCGCCCGTGGCCCAGAACAACGTCAGCTTCTACGTCCCGCGCACCGATCCCGGCGGTCCCTCGATGAGTGACGCGGTGAACTCGATCGACACCTCGGCGCTGAGGACGCCGGGCTGCGCGAGCTTCGTCTACACCGAGCGCAGCTACGAGCCGTTCATCCACGACGTGTTCAACCAGTTCTCGGAGACCAAGTACGGCGGAGCGTTCACGTTCATGACCGGCATCGGCGGCTTCCTGCAGGAGTTCCTGTAGGGCTACTCCGGGCTCCGCTGGGAGGCGGGCGACGTGCGGGTCGCTCCCAGCCTCACGAGCCAGCTGTCCGGCATCGTGCTGCGCAACCTGTCCCGGCGCGGCCGCGTGTTCACCGTCTCGCTGGGCCAGCGCACCACGACCGTCACGCTCCAGAGCGGCGCGCCGCTTCCGGTCCAGACGCCCACTGGCCTGGAGACGATCACCGTCGGGCATACACTGCGGATCGGCACCAGTCGGCCCGACCTGACGAGGACCTCCGACGCGGTCCGCTGCCAGGGCGCCACGGCCAGCAACGCCGAAACGGGCGCCCCGGCGCTGGCGGCCGTCGACGGCACTCCGGCGACGGGCTGGCAGCCGGTGCGCCTCCCGGCCACGCTCACCGCGCCGGTGCCCGCGGGCGAGCGGCTCCTGGGCCACGTCACGGTCGTCTGGGGCCGGTTGTGGCCTGGCGTCACAGGGCCCAACGTCCCGCCCGCGCCGGACCCGGTCAAGACGCTGCGTGCGTCAAGCTATGCATTGCAGGTCTGTGATGACGGCCGCACGTGGCGGACGGTGGCGAAGGTCACGGGCGTCACCAACCGCATCACCGACGTGCTGCGCTTCGGACCGGTCCGCGCACGCTATGTGCGACTCCGGCTCACGAAGGGCAGCCAGAAGCCACTCACGAAGACCACGGCGGTTCCGAACCCGCCGCCGACGACTCCGATGCTGGAGGAGCTGACCGTCACGCGCTGATGGCTGGCTCGGCACGCGCCGCGTGCAGCTCTGGCTCACCGACGGAGAGCCACAGGCCGGTGCGGGAAACCCGCGGGGAAAGGGGCGCGGCGCGCGAGGTCAACGCGGTTCGAGCAGCGCCGCCCGCAGTGAGATGAACTGGCGCAGCGATGTCCGGTATATCGCGTCGGGTATGCAGGTCACTGCCATCCGGCTCGGGTCTCGCCCGTCGTAAAACTCAAAAGCGCCAACGAGGTATCGAGCGGTGGCCAGCAGGAATTGGCTTTGCGTGGGGACGTCGTCGTTGAGGAGGAACGTCTCACCGAGCAGCAGCGGCTTGTGGAAACGCGAGAAACGACGCGTCAGCGACACGGCGTCCTGCGCTGTGTCGGTCTGCGGATATTGGTGCACGATGAGCATGTCGAGCAGGTCCGCGACGTTCTGCGGGGCGAACGCGCCGGTCAGGGTGGGCAGCAGGCCGATGCTCACGGGTCGGTTGTCCTGGTGGCGCACGGCGCCGGCGAGGAGGCTCGTCCAGGCGCGCGCGAGCGCGGGCATGATGTCGCCGCCCGATGGCGATGCTCTGAACGAATGTCCAGCCGGCAATGTCCCCCAAGTAGTAGCCAGGAGCTTGGGACACAATCGGCTCTGAGGTCAGCTCGTAGCAGAGGACCGCGGGGGAACTCGCCGCCGTGCGGACGATCGCGGTCCAGAAGTTCGCCTGTACCTGCCAGCGCGCCTGCTCGCTCAGCGCGTCGTACCAGGCAGGTGAGCGCTTCGGTAGCCACACCAGATCGCCGGTGATGTCGAGGTAGACGCGGTCGCGCTCAGCAACCCACAGGCGTAACCGCAGCGCCGTGAGCGTGCTCGGCCGTGCCTGGTTCGGGCTCTGCATCACCTGACCGAGCTCCAGGTAAACGCGCATGCTGTTGGCACCCATGAGGCGAGCCGTGCGAAGCTCCGACGAGAGCACCCGCAGGCGCGAGGCGGTCGGATCATCAAAGTCGTAGAGGACCTTCATGTCGTTTCCGATCCCCCAGTTGAAACCCCACGCGCGCCACGGCGTGGCGCCGGCGTAGAGCCGCTGGCCGTGAACGCTGATGCGCGGCATCGGGGCCCCATCGGCACACCCTGGCGCAGCAGCAACACCCAGCAGGACAGCGGTCAGGAACGCATGGGTGACAGCCGCTCTCCCCAGTCGACGCCCGCCCCAGTGGCCGTCCGGCTGGGGGAGGTGACACTGAGCTGTCGCGGCGTGGTCGTCGGCGAGCCTGGCAGGAGGCTTGTGACATGTCACTGAGAGCACGGGACTTCCTGTGTGGGTGGCGTGCAGTGAGGTGCTTCGTCGAGTCTGCGTTGTCGGCTTGGCCGTCAACGGGTGACCAAGGGACCGAATTTCGCTACCGCAGCTGGGCCATGACTGACTCGGCGTGGGCGGCGCGCCAGCGATGGTCGCGTGGGGTCGCGGCTACGAGCAGGCGAATGCCATGCGCTGGACGCATCGGTGAACCTCCGAGGTGGTCGCCCCATGAGAGGCGAGCGGTTGTGCTCTACCGGGCGGTGTTCATCTGTTCTGGGCCGACCGGGCGATGAGCGTTCCTGATTGCGTCACGGTAGGTTCGATCGGTCCGGGCGTAAATCGGGAAATCCGCACGTTTGTCCCGCGGGGTCGTGGACCGGGTGGACGTCAGGAAAGGGCCGCGACAGGCTGCAGCGCGTACTGGACGGCTTGGTCCAGCTTCTGATCTCGTCCCGAGTCCCCGCGGGCTGCGAGCGCAGCTCGGAGTCTGATCGCTCGGTCCTGCTGACATCGCTGTGACGAGTTGCGTGCGTGACCGGACTCCGAATTCGCGATTGGCACCGCTCGGCCGTCTGGTGGTCGCCGGCTTTCCACTCGAGCACGGCGAGGTGAAACCAGAAGAGCGCGACGTCGGAGTCTTCGCCGTGCTCGACCGCACGCTGCATCGCGCGCCCGAGGGCCTGTCGCGCCCCGTCGAGATCGTCAGACCACCACAAGACGTTCCCGTTGACGGTGGTGGGCAGCTTGTACGTGATCGCGTCCGATTCGTCCTCGAGCGTGATCCCTCTGGCGAGCTGTTCGAACTTGATCCCCCCTTCGGCGAAGAACGCGTTCATGGCGTCAGCGGCGAGGGCTCTGGCGAGGAGGCCCGGATCTCGGGCGCGCTGGGCGGATTCGAGGCCCAACCGGGCGTGTGCGGCTGCCAGCGAGAACTTGCAGCCGCCCCGTAACACGGCGGCGAGTTCTGGTTCGATTCGAGCTCGCAGGTGATCGTCGTCCTCCGCCTCCGCGAGCGCCTGCTGTAGCAGGCTCTGAGCGATCTCAGCGTCATCGGTGCGGGCCAGCGCCAGTTCCTTGAGCGCCCTCGCGCGCGTTGGACCTGGCGGCAATTCCGATATCAGGGCTTCCAGCAGCACGCGGGAGGGTGCGAGGTCGCCGATGGCCTGATGCCGCTGGGTCGCCGCGATGATCCGCCCGTGGCGATCGTGCGGGCTGCGCGTCGTGTGTCGACCTCGCGGGCGATCGCCAACGCG
>JADGPN010000410.1 GCA_017882465.1 Solirubrobacteraceae bacterium | reverse complement strand
ATCCCAAGTCGGTGCGGTCGCGACGATCTCGATCGCAAGGTTCTGGGCGGCCGAGCGCGGCGCCCGCCATCGCCAGGACCGTCTGCTCGGTCGCCGCCACATGCGACCCGGCGCGTGCGTAGTCGGGCACCGCCACCAGCCAGCCCAGCAGCTGCGTGTTGATGAACCGCGCGATCGGCGCGAACAGCGCATGAATGATCGCGTCAAACGCCGTCACCGCCACCTTGCCCACCGTGCCGCCGATCACATGCCCGATCACTCCCAGCAACCCGCCGATCACCGAGCCCGGGCTCGGCAACCCAGCAACCAAGCCTGAGCCGGCGCCGGATCGAGAGCCGAACCAGCCAGCGTCACCGCCAGGACGCCCGCGCCGACCGCCGGCAGCTGCCAATGCCCACGCCCGATCACGCGCCCGCGACCGGCGCCCGACACCGACAGCCGATCCCCCTGGCCATGGCGCACCCGCATCGCCGCTCAGTCGATCAGCGCCGTCACGCCGCCCAACAACAGCAACACGCCAAGCGACGTTCCGACGATCTGCATCCCGCGGCGCCCGCCGAACATCAGCACCACCCCTCCGACAACCAGCGTCAGCGGCGCGATCGCAGCCGCCATCACCAGCGCCGGCGTCACGAGCGCGTGCGCACCGTTCACGAACCCGCCCAGCCCAGACGCACTCTTCGGGATCCCGGCCGCCTTCATCACGAGATCCACACGCGCCCCGAGACGCAGCAGCAACCTGACGACCAACGCCGCCAGGACCGCCACGCGCGCATTGGGTACCAGGCGACGGATGTGATGAGCGGTGAGCACGTCTGCCTCCTTGGAGCGATTGGTTTCCTCGGCACCCGCCGACACCGGGCGGGGCTCGCTCTAGGAGGTAATGGTTCCGAGCGCGGAAGCCACACCTCGCCGGCGCAGGCCGGACGCGCAATGCCCGTTACCGACTGCTTCGAGGGCGCCGAGCCGTCAGGCTCGTGTCCCTCACGGAAACGACAGCCCACTAGCGCGACGATCGGCCAGCTGCTCCTCGTTCCACCAGGGCACGCGGCGCACCGAACTCGGGCGCTCGCGTTTGGGTGAAGGCGAAAGCGAGCGGCGGCCGTCGGGCGACATCATCGGGACGAGCGCTCTGTCGCCGATGCGCTCGCGCGCCGTCCGGCGGTTCGGCGACGAATGCGATCGTCCGCGGAGGCGCGCGTTGCAGGGAAGACGGCGTCGCGCTCACGATCCTCGTGCCGGGAAGGAGAGCAGGAGCGTGGGCGACGCCGCGGCGTCCTGGCAGCCGGCACTCGCTGTTGGAATACGCCTCAAGCAGCCACGGCGAAGTCGTGACCGCTCCGCGCAAGAAGCGGGCGTCTCCCGAGACAACCGAGGTGGCCGCTATACGCGCATTGCAGAAGTGGGCGGCCGTTCAGATCGGGCGTCTCGTAGCGTTCGAACTCGGAGGTGTTTGTGAGTCCTCGACTGACGTTTCGACTTGCCGGGATTCTTGCGGGGCGTCAATGGTCCTCGGCCGGCGTGGGTGTGACTCAGCGGATCGCCTCGGGTGGGGTCAGCGGGTCGTACGGGCGAACGCTCCGTTCGCGGCGGGCCACGCCGCTGGTGACGGCGGCGTCGGCGACCGCTTGGGCGACCGCCTGGGCGACGTGGCGGTTGAAGACGCTGGGGATGATGTAGTCGGTGTCGAGCTCATCCTCTGGGATCACGCCCGCGATCGCGTTGGCGGCGGCGAGCTTCATTTCCTCGTTGATCGTGCGGGCGCGCACCTCGAGCGCGCCTTTGAAGACGCCAGGGAATGCGAGCACGTTGTTGATCTGGTTGGGATAGTCAGAGCGCCCGGTGGCGATGATCGCGACGTCGTCGCGGACCTCTTCGGGGGGTAGCTCGGGCACCGGGTTGGCCATCGCGAACACGATCGCGCCAGGAGCCATCCGGCGCACCGCGGCGGCTGACACCGCGCGCGGCCCGGAAACGCCGACCAGCACATCGGCGCCCCGAAGCACGTCGTCGGCCATGCCCCGGAGCCCGCGCTTGTTCGTGCGCGCTGCCAAGGCCGCCCGGTCGGGGTCGAGCTGCTCAGCGCCGGCGTACAGCGCGCCGGCGCGGTTGCATACGATCACGTCGCCGACGCCGTGGGCGAGCATCATGTCGGCACATGCAAGGCCGGCTGCGCCCGCGCCGACGACCACCACGGTGATGTCTTGGGCGCGCTTGTCGACGACTTTCAGCGCGTTCAGCAGCGCCGCGAGCACGACGATCGCCGTGCCGTGCTGGTCGTCGTGGAAGACCGGAATGTCGAGCTCGGAGCGCAGGCGTCGCTCGATCTCAAAACAGCGCGGCGCGGAGATGTCCTCAAGGTTGACCCCGCCGAACGTGGGTGCTGCCGCCTTCACGAACGCCACGATCTCCTCAACGTCCTTGGTGTCAATGCACAGCGGGAAGGCGTCGACGCCGGCGAACTCCTTGAACAGCATCGCCTTGCCCTCCATCACCGGCATCGCCGCCTCGGGGCCGATGTCCCCGAGCCCGAGGACCGCGGTGCCGTCGGAGACGATCGCGACCGTGTTGCTCTTGATCGTCAGCGCCCAAGCCTTGGCAGGGTCCTCATGAATCGCCATCGAGACGCGCGCAACCCCGGGCGTGTAGGCCATCGAGAGATCGTCGCGGGTCTTGATCGACACCTTTGGGTTGACTTCGATCTTGCCCCCCTTGTGCATCAGAAACGTGCGGTCAGAGACACTGTCGACACGGACACCCTCCACGTCACGCACCGCCCGCACGACCGCCTCCGCGTGAGCGGAGTCAACGCACGCGACCGTGACATCGCGAACAACCTCCTGGGATTCCACCCGCACGAGATCGATCGCTCCGAGCATCGCTTCCGCATCGGCGATCGCGCGAGCGATCCGGGCAAAGGCGCCGCCATGCTGTGGCATATGCAAACGCATCGTGAAGCTGTAGGAGGCTGAGGGCTGCAGCCGCGGGACAGGTACGTTCGACAATTCCTCAGACATCGCAGCTCCTCCGCTCGTCGTGCCGTCCGCCGCCCGCCGAGCCGGGAGGGAAGCGATCGGAGCGCGCTCTCGTCAGGTCGATCCGGAGTTCCACTACCCCGGCGTCCGACGGCCCGATCGTCGTCGGTCCCAGCCGGCACAGCAGCCGGATCACAGTGTGGTTGCTAGCAAGACAGATCGCGATGAACTGCTCGATCCCGGCGGACCGCGCCCTGGCGGTGACCCGTTCGAGCAGCATCCTCGCGATGCCCCTCCCCCGCCACTCATCGCCCACCGCAACCGCGACCTCGGCCCTCCTCGGCTTGATGCGGATGTAGCGAGCGATTCCGACCGTCGTTCCGTCACGGGCGATCGCCGCGATCGCCTCGCGGTCGACGTGGTCCACACCCGCCAGCTCGGACAGCATCCGGCGATCGAGCCGGTCGAGCGACCCGAGGAAGCGCGCGTGACGGGTCTCGACGCCCAGCCCCGAGAACCAGCTCGCGCTCGCAGCTTCATCACCCGAGGCCAGCGGCCGGATCACCACGCTCGAACCGTCTCGCAAAAGCACCGGCTCGATGTCCGTGGGCGAGCCGGGACCGCCGACCCCATCAGAGATCGACGCGAACTCAGTCTCACCACGCGTCAACATCAACTCGCACTCCTCTCAGCAACGCAAAACGTACGCCCCACCGCACCGACAAGCATCCGTACACACCCGCATGTCAGCCCGGGATTCCTCGATCGACTCAGCGAGGCGCGCGCCAGCCGCCCACGTGCTCAAGTCACTCTTCGTCAGTCGATCCCGCGCGAGCCGAGCCCGTCGTTTAGATCGCTGAGCCGATCCGGGATCGCGGCGGACTCGACGCCATACTCGGTAAGGCTCACTTTCTCCCAGTCGTGCCGCTCGATCCGCGCCTGTCCGCGCGAGAGAACCTCAAGGCCTGAGGTCGATCCCGACCGCTCGACCTCCCGGGCCGACGCGCTCGACGGTGCGGCGGATCGCCCAATCTCACGTTGGGTCAGCGTTTCCGTGGCGCCGCTTGCCGTTGCCTCTTGGCGCGCTGTTCGGCTCGCAGAGCACCGCTGGCCGGCGTGTAGATGCTCTCGTGACCGTCGTCCCAGCGGATGCGATAGCGCGGCGACGGATCGCCTCGCAGCACTTCCT
>JADGPN010000409.1 GCA_017882465.1 Solirubrobacteraceae bacterium | reverse complement strand
GCGCGGGCGCCTTGGTCGACGGCGATCGCGGTGCTTTGCGGCACGCGATGTCGGCGGCCAGCGTTCAGCGCGGGCGCTGGCACGCCGGAGACCGGCGCTCAGGGGGGTATTGGTCGGAGCGGCCTACGCATGGTGGTCTTGCCTTCGGCTTCCCTTGCGAGCGAGGTACTCCCTGGTCGCCGGGTCACTTTGGGCCCGAGTGATCGCGATGACGTGCAGCACGTGGTTGAGCTGACGGTCCTCGCCGCGGTTGAGGCGGTGTTGGTGCGCTGGCCCGAGGAGCATGGGATCGGGGCGGTCCCGGTCTGCAGCCCGAAGCTTGAGTGTTTGCGGAATTGCTTGACGCCGGCGGTGTGGCCGATCAGGATCGCCGCGGTCAGCGCCGCAGCTCTGCTCGGCGAGCAGCTTGGGCGGTGCGCCTTGACGAGCTCTGTCAGCTCTGCCGCGAGCTGATCGATCTGGCGGGTGAGGCAGCGCAGACTTGCTCGCGCGCGATCATGACCCTTGCGCCAGCGGGCAGCTTTCGCAGTCGTCGGTCGACCCGGTCAGGCACACGCGGCCGGCTTAGCGCCCCGCGCTGCAGAGAGCGCTCCTTGGGGCACAGCTCAAGCAGGTGCCACCGCAAACGGCTTCACCGTCCGAGTCCGCTCGGCGACGATGTCGTCACGGTGATCGAGCAGCAGGCGGATCTTCATCGCTTGCTCGTCCAGATACGCGACCTCTGATGACAAGAACAACGACATCCGCGTCGAGGCCGCCCTGTGCAAGGTGTACGGTGCCGAGCTGGGCCTGGCGGGTGATCGACCAGCTGATCCAGGTGCGAGGCGGGCGTGGCTATGAGGCCGCGGCGTCGCTGAAGGCGCGCGGCTAGAAGCCGGTGCCGGTGGAGCAGGTGATGCGCGACCTGCACGTGAACCGCATCTTCGAGGGCTCGAGCGAGATCATGCACTGATGATCGCGCGCGAGGCGGTCGCTGAGCACCTCAAGGCCGCAGGCGACCTGCTCGCGCCGGGCGGCGACCTCAAAATGAAGGCCGATGCGGCGCTCCACGCCGGGGTATTCTATTCGAAGTGGCTGCCGCAGCTGCCTGTCGGCGAGGGCCAGCACCCTCGCTCCTACGACGAGTTCGACGACCTCGCCAGCTACCTGCGCTACGTCGCGCGTTCCTCGCGCAAGCTAGCGCGCTCGACCTTCCACGGCATGGGCCGCTGGCAAGCGAAGCTAGAGCAACAGCAGTGTCGCATCGTCGACATCGGCGCTGAGCTGTCGCGATCGCCGCAACCGTCTGCTACGCCGACACGATCGAGAGCGAGCACCCCGAGCGCAAGAGCGAGGCACTCGAGCTCGCCGAACTGTCCTGCGAGCAGGCCAAAGAGCGTGCCGAGACGCTCTTCAACGAGCTGTGGTCCGATCGCGACGATGACAGCTATGCCTCCGCCCAGCGCGTGCTGGACGGTCGCTACATGTGGCTGGAGGAAGGGATCGAAGACCCTTCCGGCGACGGGCCGATGATGCCACCGCCGAGCCGACAGCCGCACGCCCGACGGGTCCGCGGCCAGCAGCGAGCCCGCCGAGGAAGCACCCATGGCCAGGAAGGTGCAGTAGCGCGCTCGAGGCCGTCGTCGAGTCTGCATGGGATACGAAGTCCCTGCGAGCCCGTCTCGCTTCGGCGCCGCGAGGAGCAGCTGGCGGTATCGGTCGAGGCTCGGTCAGAGCCTGCGTTCCGCCTCTGTCTTCGTGGTTCGTCACGGCTTGGCGCGCCGCTTGGCGCCTTGGCGCCTTGTGCATCGTCATCAGCCGCTGCAGTCTGGCAGCGCGGCCCCCCTCTCGTCGGCTGGCACAAACGCCTTCCACATCCGCCGATGCCCGTAAACGAAGTTGTTGGCCTCATGCCTCCCCTCGGTCCACCGCAACCAGCCGCCCATCCTCGACCCGGCGAGCGGGTGCCCGCCGGTCCGCCGCCGGTAGCACGCGAGCGCCGACAGAACCCCGAGAACCTCCTTCGTTGGCCGGACGGGAATGCAATCCTCCCATGGTCGGATAGGGTGCGCTTACGACAACTGAAGTGGCGAGCGCCACAGCAAGGAGAGGGCGTCATGTACGCGGCCGTTCGGAGCTATTCCGGGCAGGGTGCCTCGGAGCTGTTCGATGTCCTCGGGCAGAGGGAGGAGGACGTGAAGAGCCTCATCAGCGGTGTGCCTGGCTTCGTCAGCTACGCAGCATTTCGCAGCAGCGACGGCGGCATGACTGTGACGATCTGCCAAGACAAGTCCGGCACGGACGAGTCCTCCCGGCGCGCTGCCAAATGGGTCAAGGAGAACGTCAGCACGACGGGGAGCCCGCCCGTCGTGATCACGGAGGGGAGCACGGTCCTACTGTTCTGAAGACGTTCTCATCCGGGTCTCTTCCGGAGGCCGAGGTGCTGATGTAGCCCCGCGATCGCGAAGCGGACACCGGATGGCTGCCCGCTAACGTTCGTCATCCCACGCTCGTCCGGCACGACTCACTACAGCCGCGGCGGCGCAGAGCCGGATGCTCTACTCGTACTCGTAGAACCCGCGCCCGGACTTGCGGCCGAGCCTGCCCGAGGCGACCATCCGCTTCAGCAGCGGCGGCGGCGCGTACTCGTGAGCCTTGAACTCCTCGACGAGCGAGTCCGAGATCGCGTAGACCACGTCGAGTCCGATGAAGTCGCAGAGCGTGAGCGGCCCCATCGGGTGCCCGCAGCCGAGCTTCATCCCCGCGTCGATGTCCTCACGCGAGGCAAAGCCCTCCGCGTACATCCGCACGGCCGCCATCAGGTAGGGGATCAGCAGCATGTTGACGATGAAGCCTGACCGGTCCTTCGTCTCGATCGCGCTCTTGCCGAGCTCCTCGACAAACGCAGTTGCCCGCGTGAGAGTGCTCGCGCTCGTGTCGAGCGCGACGACGATCTCGACCAGTCTCATCACCGGCACCGGGGCGAAGAAATGCAGTCCGAGCACGCGCTCGGGAACGTGCACCGCCTGCGCGAGCTCGGCAATCGGGATCGAGGAGGTGTTTGAGCCGATCACGCAATCATCCTCCGCGGCGCGGTCGATCGCCCGCATCACCTCGAGCTTCAGATCCAGGTTCTCGGGCACCGCCTCGATCACGAGATCCGCGCCGGCGATCGCCTCCAGATCGGTCGTCAGCTCGATCCGCTCGCGCGCGAGGCCGGCCTGCCCCGCGTCGAGCTTGCCGCCCGCGACGGCCCGCGTGAACGAAGACTCGATCCTGTCCCGTGCCCGCCCGACGCTGACCTCATCCACGTCACGCAACACGACCGGGAAGCCGGCGACCGCCACCGATTCGGCGATCCCGGAACCCATCAGGCCCGCGCCCACGACGGCGACGGACTCGATACCGGACGCGTTGCTCACGCCACGTAGCCTACTCGCTTGAGTGGGTCACTGGCGGTGGCAGCGCCGGACAACCCCGACGGCGGTTGCGATGGACGAGCTGGCCGGGTGCGCGCTAATCGCCGGACTCCCGAACGTCTCCAGGTACAGCATCACCACCGCCGTCCGGTCATCCGCCTCCGAGCAGATCGTTGCCCGAGACATCAGCACGGGAGCCAAGAGAGACCAACACAGAGACTCCCAGCTGTCGGGCCTGCGCGTGTCCATGCATCCCGATTCCGGGCGCAACCGTTTGCGCGCCGATCGCCAGCGAGCCGGCCCGCACGCGCGCCCCGCTGAACGTGGCGTTCAATTTCACCTCGGGGGGCAGTGTTGATCACTCCCAACGAGCTCGGCCCGACCATCCGCAAGCCTGAGCTCCGGACGATCTCCAAAAGCCGCTGGGCTCGCTGCACCGACACCGCGCCGTGGTCCTCGAGACCGGCGGGAGCACCAGCAGCCGCCTTCGCTCCGGTCGCGGCCGCCTCGGCGGCGAACTCGAGCGCCTCATCACCCGCGGCCGTGACGATCACGAGCGCAGCGATCTCCAGCTCCGCGAGGCTGCGAGCGGCGCGCATCGAGCAAACCACACCCCCCGCGCGGTCAACCGGCGCCACCACCCCTTGAAAGCCGCCGGCGATGATGTTCTCCAACACGGCGCGGCCGATGTTCCCCGGCGTCTCCGCCGCACCCGCGACAGCTATCGACGACGGTGCGAGCAGCGCCCGCAACGAAGCGACCGCGGCG
>JADGPN010000093.1 GCA_017882465.1 Solirubrobacteraceae bacterium | reverse complement strand
ACAGATCGCGCCGGGCACTGCTCCGGGGCGCCGGCGTGACCGTGGCGGCGGGCGCGGCGCTGGGGCTGACCGCGTGCGGCGGGACACGACACCACCACGTTCCCGCCGATCCGGTGGCCGCGCGCGCGGATGTGGCGCTGCTGAACGCGGCGATCGACGCCGAGTACCACGCGATTGCCGCCTATACCGCCGGGATCCCGATCCTCGGAGGCCGGCAGCGGGACGCCGCCAAGCAGTTCCTGAACCAGGACCTCACCCACGCGACCGAGCTGATCTCGCTGATCAAGAAGGCGGGGGGGGCGGCGCACGACCGTAGCCCGAGCTACGACCTCGGCCATCCGCAGACGCCGGCCGAGGTGCTGGCGCTCCTGCACGGGGTCGAGCGCAGCCTGATCAGGACCTATCTGCAGATGATCCCGCGCCTGCAGCCCGGCGTGACCCGCTCGGTGGTGGGCTCGATGCTCGCCAACGAGGCCGAGCACGTGTCGATGCTGCGGGCGCATCTGGGCCTGGCACCCGTTCCCGCCGCATTCGTCTCCGGCAACGAGTGAGGACGAGGAGCGTTTGCGCACAGAGCCAGGGCGGATCACACGCCGCCGGCTGATGGGGGCGGGGATCGCCGCGGCGGCGATCCCCGCTGTCCCGGCCCTGATCGCTCCCGCGGGCGGGGAGGCCGCCACGCCCACTCAGGCTGAGGCGCTCGCCGGCGCCCTCGGCGTCGAGCAGCTCGCGGTGTTCTGCTACCGGCATGCGCTGACCAGCGGCACGCTCGGACCGGTGGCCAGTGCCCTGGCGAACGCCTTCCTGGTCCAGGAGCAGGCTCATGCGGCCGCGCTCCAGGCTCGAGCCGGGACCCTGGGTGTGGCGATCCCGCCCCCTCCGGCTGACGTCACGGAGGCCGACAGGGCGCTCGAGGCGCTGCACGTGCGCGACCTGAGCACCGCTCGTACTCAGAAGCACCTGATCGCCCTGCTGGAGACCCTGGAGGAGGTGTCCGAGGGCACCTACTACGTCCTGCTCGGGGCCACCGGCGAAGCTGCGCTGCTCGAGCTGGCCGCCCAGATCATGGGCAACGAGGCGCAGCACGCGATGTGGCTGCGAGCGCTCATGACCCCTCGCGACGTGATGAAGATCGTCCCGTCGGCGTTCGCGGAGGGCCGGCACTAGCACGCCCCTGCCGTGCGCTAGCCTCGATCCAGCATGCGGTTCTCCCAGCAGCTCTATGGCGAGATGGTCGAGCACGCACGCGCGGAGGCTCCGAACGAGTGCTGCGGGATGGTGGCCTCGCGCGACGGAGTCGCCGCGGCCGTGCACCGGGCCACGAATGCGGCCGCCAGCCCGTTGCGCTACGAGATCGACGGGGCGGAGCAGTATCGGATCCAGATGGAGATCGATGAGGCCGATCTCGACCTGGGTGCGATCTACCACTCACACACCCGCAGCGCGCCGTATCCGTCGCAGACCGACATCAATCTCGCCTTCTATCCCGATGCCGTCTACGTGATCGTCGGCCTTGCCGACGGGGACGCCGACGTGCGGGCGTTCAGGATCAGGGACGGTGAGGTCGCGGAGGCCGAGCTGGTCGTGGAGTGATGAGCTCCGGGCCGCTCGTCTGCCCGAGCTGTGCCTCGAAGTTCGCCTCCGAGGAGCGATTCTGCCCGGACTGCCGGATGCCGCTGGTATTCAGCGCAGGCACCGTCGCGCCGCTCCGGGTCGACGATCGTCACGAGCGCGCGCGCAAGATCAAGCCCCAGCTGGCCGAGGGCCGGCTGGTGAGGGTCGCCGGGGGGCGCAACCAGGCCGAGGCGGAGTTCATCCAGGGGCTGCTGCTGGAGGAGGGGGTGCCCAGCCTGCTGCGCCGCAGCGCCGGATTCGACGTGCCCGACTTCCTCGCCGCCGGCCCGCGCGATGTCCTGGTGCCCGAATCCGGGGCCCTCACGGCCCGTGAGGTCCTGCTCGACGCGGAGCTGGTCTCTCCGGATCGCGGGCCCGAGCGCGTGGTGGCCCCCGGCCGGCTGCTGGCCGGCATGCTGGCCGCGCTGGCCGTCGGCGCGCTGGTCGTGTGGCTGGCGACGGTGGCGCTCGGGCACTAACACTACGGTCCTGGCGGTGGCCGCGCGAGACCCGGGCGGGAGGATCCTCAGCTAACTCGCGCCGGCCAGCCGGGCCAGGTGCGAGCGCCAGGTGCCCTCGGTGTGCGCCAGCGAGCGGCCTCCGAACGCCTTCGAGAGCGCCGCGCGGGGGCCCTGCGGATGCATGCGGCAGGCGAACTGAGCGGCGGCGAGCTCGCCCTCCTCGCGCACGAGCAGATCGATCACCGTGGCGCCGAGCAGCGGAGCGTCGCGGACGCCGGGGGGAAAGCTGGGCCGCTTGCCCTCGCGAAGCCGGCGTGCGATCGCCGGCCGGGCGTACTCGATCTGACCGGCGAACCACCGCGCGGACCCCTCGAGCAGCCAGGCCCAGCGCAGCTCCATCCGCACCCGTGCCGGGCTCAGCGACGCCGGCAGGTCATGGTTGTTCTCCGCGATCACGCGGCGGGCATACAGAGCCGCCGGAGTCCGCTCGAGCATCTGCCGCGAGCCGGACACGTTCGAGGCGCGCTTGGCCAGAGCGGCGGGGGAGAGCACGTGCAGCTCGCTGGCCCCAGCCCAGCCGGCGAGGTAGCGGCGAGCCGCCGGCGCGGTTGTGAGCCACGCCAGCGGCAGCAGCGGATTGGTCAGCACCAGTGAGACGACGCCACGGTGAAGCACGATCGTGATGTCGCCGACGGTGCGCGGGAAGACCGTGGACAGCCGGTCTCGCTCGAGCTCCAGCGAGTGCAGCACCCGATCCGCGTCGTCGGCCTGATCCGACTCGTGCCGCGCACGGAACGACGGCGAGACCGACTCGACCCAGGCCATGTGTGATCGGAGGCGCCCGACGGCCGAGCGCCCGGCCGCCTCAGACGAGAACAGGCTGCCGATCGGAGGCGATCGCTGCGATCTCCTCCGTGGCGCGCTCGAACTCGTCGTCGGAGAGCACGGGTGTGCCCTCGAACGGGAGCTCGCGCGTCAGCTCGAGCCAGGAGCGGCATCCACCGTATTCATCGCGCACCTTGACCGTGACGGGTCGCGGGATCCGGTACGTGCGCAGCAGGATCACATGCAGCGGATGCCGGCGCTTCCACGCCAGTCGCTTCTCGGCGTAGTCGGGCGTCCAGACATAGAACGGTGACAGCGCGTCGACGGCGCGACGGTCGGTGATCGTGAAGTGGGCTGCCACCTCGGCCCAGGCCCGGATCCGTACTCGGTCGGGCTGCGAGAGCTCGCCGTCACGGAGCAGGGCATGCGGCGGCGGTTCGCCGTCGCTCCAGACGCCCTCCTCGAGCGCCCGGGCCAGCTCAGGCTGGTGGGATTCGCGCACCAGATCGGCGCGCTGATGGTCAAACGTCGGGTAGAGAAAGAACCGCTCGTACTCGAGCTTGAAGTGTCTCTCGGGCTCGCGAATACCGCCCTTACGAAGGGTCAGGAGCTGCTCGCCCTCGGCGAGTGCCCGCACGGTCACGGCCCATTCTTTGAAAGCAATCGGCATTTATTAGGGGGGGGAGACGAAGGGGTTGACGGACTAAGTCCCGTGCGCGCAGCAAGTGCGACGTCCGCATCGGGGATCCGGGATAATACGCGACGAAACGGAAATCCCCAAATATCCCTGTAAATATGCATCTTTCAGGGAGTGAGGGTTACCTAATGCAATTTGATACCTGCGGTCCCCTCGAGAACTTCGATCAGGGCAGCAAAATCCGCCTCCCCGAGGCCTCTGCCCATCGCCGCATTGAGGATCTCCCGGGTCATCGCGGCGAACTCGAACGGGGCACCGGCCGCCTCTCCCTCGTCCAGGCAGAGCCGCACATCCTTGAGCATGTGAGCCAGCTTGAACAGCGTGCTGTAGTCATGTGCGCGCATTGCGCCGGCCTTCAGGTCGAGCATCGTCGAACCGCCTGATCCGGCGCCCATCACCGTCGTCAGGGCGTCCAGGTCGACGTCGGCGCGGGCGGCCACCAGCATCGCCTGCCCCACGACGGCCGCGTTCGTAGCCGCCACCGCGTTGTTGATCACCTTCACCATCTGGCCGTTGCCGAGCGGCCCCGCGTGCACGATCAGCTTGCCCATCGCCTCGAGCGCGGGCCGGGCCCGCTGGAAGTCGCTCTCCTCGCCGCCGGCCATGATCGTGAGCGTGCCGTCCTCGGCCCTCGGAGCCGAGCCGGTGACCGGAGCGTCGAGCAGGCGCAGTCCGCGCTCGTGCAGCGTCGCGCCGATCGCTCGGGTCGCGGTGGGGCCGATCGTCGAGCAGTCGACGCACAGAACTCCGGGGCCGGCGCCGTCGGCCACGCCGCCGGAGCCGAGCAGCACCTGCTCGACCTGCGCCCCGTCGACCACCATCGTGAACACCACCTCGGCAGCGGCCGCCGCCTCGGCGGGGGTGGTGGCGAGCTCAGCCTCGTGATCGGCGCAGAACCGCTCGGCCTTCTCCGGCGTGCGGTTCCAGACCGTCAGCGCGAAGCCGGCGCGAGCCAGGTTCGCGGCCATGCGGGAGCCCATGATCCCCAGCCCGAGAAACGCGACGCGCTCGCTCACGATCCAATCATTGCGCCAATCGCTGTCACTCGTCGGCCGGCCGTGACCGCCCCCCCCGGGGGTCTCGATCCGCAGCCGCTGACCGGGCCGCAGCTCTCCGGTCGCCTTCGGCGGCAGCGGCTCGCCGTCGAGCAGGTTAGCGCCGGCGGCTCCCGGCCGGCCACCGGCGGCGCCCAGGGGGCGGTGCCGGCGCCGCTCGGTCATCAGCGAGTAGCGCAGTGACTCGAGCGCCTCGAGCTCTCGGATCACGCCGTCCCCGCCCCGGAACCTGCCCTCGCCGCCGGATCCGCGGCGCAGCGAGTACTCGGTCACTCGGAGCGGGAACTCGAGCTCCAGGGCCTCGACCGGCGTGTTCAGCGTGTTGCTCATCGCCACGTGCACGCCGCTGGGGCCGTCGGCGTCCGGGCAGGCGCCCTGGCCGCCGCCGATCGTCTCGTAGTAGACGACCTCCTCGCTGCCCAGGGTCAGGTTGTTCATCGTCCCCTGGCCCAGTGCCCGCCCGAACGCGCCCATCACGACGTCGGCGATGCGCGAGGACGTCTCGACGTTTCCGCCCACCACCGCGGCGGGAGAGCGGGCGTTCAGCAGGCAGCCCTTGGGCGCGTGCACCTCGATCGGGCGGTAGGCGCCCGCACTCGGCGGGATCTCCGGGTCGGTCAGCACCCGGATCGCGAAGTAGCACGCCGAACGCGTCACCGCCAGCGGACAGTTCAGGTTGCCGTCGTGCTGCGCCGAGGTTCCGCTGAAGTCGAGCCTGAGGCTGTCCCCGCGGACGGTGGCCTCGAGTGCGATCCGCAGTTGGCCGTGGCGCGGCTCGAGCACGTCGTGCGCGGTTCGGGTGCCGTCCGGAAGCGCGGCCAGGCAGGCCCGGGTGCGTCGCTCGGCGTAGTCGAGCACCTCGGCGAACGCCGTCCTGAGCGTGGCGGCGCCGACGCGATCGTGCAGCTCCTGCAGGCGCCGCACGCCGGCCCGGTTGGCGGCGAGCTGCGCGCGCAGGTCGCCGCGGCGTTGGTCGGGCTGGCGCATCATCGCGCTCAGCTCGGCGATCGCCGCCTCGTCGAGCACGCGGGGCGAGATCACGACGCCCTCATCGGCGAGCGTGGAGCTGTCGGCCGGCATCGAGCCGGGGGTGGGGCCACCGACATCGGCGTGGTGGGCGCGGCTGGCCGCGAAGGCGATCAGCTCGCCGCCGGCGAAGACCGGGGTGATCACCGTGATGTCCGGCAGGTGTGTGCCGCCGGCGTAGGGATCGTTGAGGATCCACGAGTGGCCGGGAGCGTGCTGCTCGCCGAGCACGGCCGCGACGGCGGCCGGCATCGAGCCGAGATGCACGGGAATGTGCTCGGCCTGCATCACCATCTCGCCGTCGGGGGCGAACATGGCGGTCGACGCATCGCGTCGCTCCTTGATGTTGGCCGAGTGAGCGGAGCGGATCAGGACGGCGCCCATCTCCTCGCACACCGCGTGCATCGCGCCGGTCAGCACCTGGAGCGCCACCGGGTCGATCATCGCGGGCGCTCGAGCATGATCGTGCCCGCCTCGTCCACTGAGCCCGACCAGAGAGGCGGAACCAGCAGTGTGGCCTCGGCCAGCTCGACCACGGCGGGCCCGGCGATCTCCGTACCCGGCGACGGTGCTCCGCGCACGACCTCCAGCTCCAGCTCCGCGCCCGCGAGCGTGGCCGCGCGGCGGCCGCGCTGGATCGGCGGAGCGCCGGCCGCGGTCAGCTCGAGCTCCGCCCCCGGGACCGTCGCCGACACCCGGATCGTCACCAGCTCGAGCTTCTGCTCGGCGTCCCGGTAGCCGTAGCGATCGTCGTGCTCGCGCTCGAACGCCTCGCGCAGCTCGCCCAGCGCCGGCGTGGTGCTGCCGCGGATCGCCAGCTCGAACGCCTGCCCCCGGTAGCGCAGCTCGTAGGTTGCGCCGAGCGCCGCCTCTGGCTCTCCCAGCGCGCGGCGAGCGCGCTCTCCGAGCTCGGCCACGATGGCGGAGACGGCAGCTGCGCTGAGCGCCGGGCCGCTCAGGAACACGCTGCGCTGCACGTCACGCCGGCGCGGCGAGATCACGAGTCCGAGCGCCGCCAGCACCCCGGAGGCGCGGGGACAGACGATCCGCGTGATTCCGAGCTGATCGGCGATCGCCGCCGCGTGTAGCGGACCGGCGCCGCCGAAGGCCAGTAGCGCGAACCGCCGTGGGTCGACGCCGCGCTGCACGGTCACGACCCTGAGCGCCCGGGTCATCTCCGCGTTGGCGACCTCGATGATGCCCTCGGCGCAGTCGAGCGGCGCCAGCCCGAGCTCGGCGGCGAGCGTGGCGATGGCACGCTCGGCCCGCTCGCGGTCGAGCGCCACGCCGCCGGCCAGCGGCGCGTCGGCGGCCAGGTATCCGAGCATCAGGTTGGCGTCGGTGACCGTGGCCTCGGTTCCGCCGCGGCCGTAGCAGGCCGGCCCGGGGTCCGCCCCCGCCGAGCGGGGCCCCACGCGCAGCGCCCCGCCGGGATCGCGCCATGCGATCGAGCCGCCGCCGGCACCGACCGTGTGCACGGCGAGCATCGGGAGCGCCAGCGGCCGCCCGGCGATCTCGCCCGCGCTCTGCTCGCGCACCTCGCCGCCGTCGACCACGCACACGTCGCAGGAGGTCCCGCCCATGTCGAAGCAGAGCACGTCGGGTGCGCCCGCGGCGACGGCCGCGAACGCGGCGCCGGCTGCTCCGCCGGCAGGGCCCGAGAGGACGGTCCACGACGCGTGGTCGGCGGCCGAGGCCACGTCGATCAGGCCGCCGTTGGACTGCATGATCGCCGGCTCGGGCAGCCCGGCCGTCGCGCCGCGCTGCTCCAGCCGGCGAAGGTAGCGCCCGAGCAGCGGGGACAGGGCCGCGTCGACCTCGGTCGTGGCCGCGCGCTCGTACTCGCGGAAGGTGCCGACCACCTCGTGCGACAGCGATACGTGCACGTCGGGCGCCTCCTCGGCCAGCGCGTTGCGCAGTTCGAGCTCGTGCTCGGGGTGGCGATAGGAATGCAGCAGCGTTACTCCCACCGATTCCACGCCCGCGCCGGCGACGCGGCGGGCCAGGGCGCGGCACTCGGCCTCGGTCAGCGCGCGCAGCGGGCCATCGGGGGTCATCCGCTCCGGCGCCGGGAAACGCAGCTGAGCGCCGACCAGCGGCGCCGGCCGCGTGGCGCACAGCCGGTAGAGCTCCGGCCGGTTCTGGCGCCCGAGCTCGACGATGTCGGTGAAGCCCTCGGTGATCACCAGCGCCGTGGGCACCCCGCGCCCCTCGAGCAGGGCGTTGGTGGCCACCGTCATCCCGTGGCAGAAGGCGGTCACCTCGGCGGCGCTGGAGCCCGCACGCTCGAGCGCCGCGCTGATCGCCGCCAGCACGCCGAGCGACTGGTCGGCGGGCGTGCTCGGCGCCTTGGCGCTCACCACGCGCCCGCCGACGACGAGCACCGCGTCAGTGAAGGTACCGCCGACGTCGACGCCCAGGAGCACGCCGGCGACGTTAGCTGAGCATGCCCAGCCCGGCGCTCAGGCTGCCAAAGCCTCCAGCTCGGTCTCCGCCAGATGCTGGTGCGACGGGCAGTACCCGTGGTGGGGAAGGGGCATGCGCTGGCACCGCGTACCCTTGCGGGTGGTGGCGCGGCACTGCAGCGGGTTGCCGTAGATGTCGTGGCCGTTCTGGGGCTGGCGCTTCAGGAACTCGTCGGCGCAGGTCAGATAGCGCTCGATCACGTGCAGCACGCGCGGCTGAGCACTGATCGAGAAGTAGGGCCGAATGTCGCAGAACAGCGTGCGAGCTGGACGTGCGAAGTAGTGGCGGTCGGTCGCCAGGCGCTCGATCGCCGCTTCACAGGCGCGCAGAACGCGCTCGTGGTTGGTCAATGCCCCGAAACCGTGCGGATCCTCAGTGATCTCGCAAGCCAGTTCTCGGTAGATGGCTCGGCTGAATCGGTACATGCGGAATCTCAACTCCTTTCGGCCCCGTGCCTAGGAACCGTCCCTTGGCAGGCGCGATGATTGCGCCGACTTGTGAAGGCACGAACACTCCGCTTGTTGAGCAAATATTAAGACGCTCCGAGCACGCAATTTCCGTGCCCTGGGTCATGCCGGCCGGGGGGTCTCGCTGTGGCTCAGGTCCAGGACTCGAAGACCGGCTCGCGCCGGGTGCGGACGGTCACGTGCATCCCGTCCAGTGCGGGGTCCCTGTCCGGGAAGTCCGTTCTCTGATGGGCGCCGCGGCTCTCGGTCCGGGTCAGCGCGGAGGCGCCGATGAGGCGAGCGAGAGGATGCGGGTCGGCCGACAGCTCGAGCAGCCCCTCACGGTCGCGCTCGATTCCGGCGTGGAGCCACAGGGCCATCCGGCTCGCGGGCGTGAGCGGCGGGGGCGGTCCGGAAGCGGCGCTCTCGGCAGCGCGGCGCAGCGCGGCCAGGTTCGCGGGCGGCTCGCCCAGCGAGGCCTTGGCCGCCCGGGCGCCGAACACGAAGCATTCGGTCAGCGAGTTGGAGGCGAGCCGGTTGGCGCCGTGGAGCCCGGTGCAGGAGCACTCTCCGACCGCGTACAAGCCGGGCACGGTCGCGCGGCCGTGAAGATCGGTGGCGATCCCGCCCATCATGTAGTGGGCGGCCGGCGCCACCGGCACCAGCTCCCGTTCAGGGTCGATGCCGGCGCGGCGCAGCGCGCTCACGACGTTCGGGAACAGCGCCGGGTTGACCTCGCGCATGTCGAGGTCGACGGAGGCCGCCCCGGTCTGCACCATCTGCCGCTGGACGGCGCGGGCCACCTCGTCGCGTGGCGCGAGCTCGTCCACGAATCGCTCGCCGCTGGCATCGAGCAGGTGCGCCCCCTCCCCGCGAATGGCCTCGGTGACGAGGAATCCGTCGGCGCCGTTGGGCGTCTTGACCGCCGTCGGGTGGAACTGGACGAGTTCGAGATCCGCCAGAGCCGCCCCGGCCCGGAGGGCCAGCAGCAGCCCGCCGCCCGTTGCGCCGGCCGGATTGGTGGTGCGCTGCCACAGCGCCGCCGCGCCTCCGGTCGCCAGCACGACCGCCCCACTGGCGAGGAGGCCGCCGTCGTGGAGCCTGAGCCCGGCGCAGCGACCGTCGGAGGCGAGCACCGCGGTCGCTCGACGCCCCTCGAGGACCTCGATCCGTGAATCCTCGGCCACGAGCGCTGACAGCTGGCGGATCAGCCGCCGGCCCGTGGCCGCGCCGCCGGCATGGACGATCCGCCGAGCCGAGTGCCCGCCCTCCAGACCCAGCGCCAAGCGGCCGTCCCGGTCCGCGTCGAAGCGCACGCCGAGGCGCGCGAGGTCCTCCACGGTGCCGGGGGCCTCCTCACACAGCGCGCGCGCTGCCGACTCGCGGACGGCGCCGCGACCGGCGCGCACCGTGTCGGCCATGTGGAGCTCGGGGCTGTCGTCCTGTGTGAGCGCAGCCGCGAGCCCGCCCTGGGCCCAGTAACTCGATGACTCGGCCAGCGGGGTGGCCGAGACCAGCGCGACGCGAGCCCCGTCCCGTGCCGCGCACAGGGCCGTGTACATGCCGCCCGCGCCCGCGCCGACGACAGCGACCTGGGTCTCTGCGTCTTCCAAGGACAGGTACGGTACTGCCGAGATGGCACAAGCACCCGTGTTCCTCGAGCACCCGTCGTCCATGAACCACCACACGGGCGAACATCCCGAGCAGCCGGCGCGCATCACAGCGATCACGCGGGAGCTCGATCTGCGCGGCTGGCTCGGGTACGAGCGGGTCCTTTCGGGCCGCGTGGCCCGGGAGACGCTGACTGCCGTTCACCCGGAGGGCTACGTGGCCGCGATCGAACGCCTGGCCGAGCGCGGCGGCGCCCAGCTCGATCCGGACACCGTGGTCAGCTCCGGCTCGTTCGATGCCGCGATGCACTCCGCCGGGGGCGCCGTGGGGCTGGTCGACCTGCTGCTCGACGGCGCCGCTCCGACCGGGATCAGCGTGCACCGGCCGCCAGGGCACCACGCCGAGCGAGCCGAGGCGATGGGCTTCTGCCTGTTCAACAACATCGCCGTCGCGGCGCGCCACGCCGTCGGCGCCCGCGGTCTCGAGCGCGTCCTGGTCTTCGATTGGGACGTGCACCACGGCAACGGCACCAACGACATCTTCCATGCCAGCCGTGACGTGCTGTTCGTCTCGATCCATCAGTCACCGCTCTACCCCGGCACCGGTCCGGCGTCGGACGTGGGCGAGGGGGAGGGCAAGGGCTACACGGTCAACCTGCCGGTGCCGGCGGGCGCGGACGACCTGGTCTACCGCTCGCTGGTCGACCATGTCGTCGTGCCGCTGGCCCGCGCCTACGGGGCGCAGCTGCTGCTGATCTCGGCCGGGTACGACGCCCATCGCGACGACCCGCTCGCCGACTGCCGCGTCAGCGAGGCGGGCTTCGCCGCCATGACCGCGTCGCTGTGCCGGGCCGGCAAGGCGCTCGGGGCCCCGGTCGGCGCGGTGCTCGAGGGCGGCTACGCGCTGCAGGCTCTGGCTCAGTCCGTCGCCGAGACGATGGTGGCCCTCGATGCTCCCGTCCCGGCGGCCGAGCCGGATGCCGTCGAGGTGGCGCCGGTCGCGCGCGCGGCCGCTCACCGGCTGGCCGAGTGGTGGCCGGCGCTGGCCGCTGCGTAGGACACACCCTGCGGCGACCCGGCGCTTCAGGTTCTCGAACTGCCGCGCCTGCATCACCGAGCTCAGCTTTGGTGGCAGTCCGGCGAAGACCAGCCGGGAGCTCGCTTAATCGTCCTGCTCCGGAGGTCGATCGTCCCGGTCCTCGGCTCGGTCGTCCTGCTCCACGGCTCGGCCGTCCTGCTCCTTGGTGGGCGCGATCACCAGCACCGGCCGCTGCGCATGGGCGATGACCGCGGCCGAGACGGAACCCAGGACGGCGACCTGCACCCGTGAGCGCCCGCGAGTGCCCATCGCCACCACATCGGCGCCGGTCTGCTCGGCCTCGCGGCAGATGCAGTCCGCCACTTTGCCGGTGACCACGTTCCCGGTGGCCGTGAATCCGGCCGCCCGGGCCAGGTCGACTCCCTGCTGGTTGATCGAGAGCGCCTGCTGGCGGGCGATCTCCTCAAGGCCGAGCCGATTGCTGGCCAGCTTCGAGACGGTGGCGCTGAGCACCGCGCCCGGGTCGGAGAGCTCCCACGGATCGGGCGGCTCCGCGACGGTGAGCACGAGCGCGCTCCGGGTCACGAGGATGCGGCTGGCCGCCGCGATCGCGTGGGTCGCGCCATCCGAGCCGTCGAAGCACACCAGGACATCGGCCATGTTCGATCAGTAAACCCGCTTCGGCCAATTGCGGGATTCCCGACGCCGAGCGGCGGCTGGTCACGGATGACGGCTGCTCGGCGCCCGGCCATAGTCGGGTCATGGCCTGGAAAGGGCTGGTCGAGCACCGCGCTCGCGTGATGCTGGCGATCGCGCTCGTCGCGCTCGTCGTCGGCGCGCTGCTCCACCTGTCGGGGCAGGCTTCGATCGGCGACGCCGTATGGGGCGCTGCCGTGGCCCTGTTGTCGGCGGAGCTCGCCGTCGAGATCGGGCGCACGATCGTGGTCGAGCATCACATGGGTGTGGACACGATCGCGCTCGTGGCGATGCTCGGGTCCCTGGCCCTCGGACAGGAGCTGGCGGGGATCGTCGTGGGGGTCATGTTCACCGGCGGGTCCGCGCTCGAGGACGTCGCCTCCACGCGCGCGCGCCGGGAGCTGACCGCTCTGGTTGCGCGTGCGCCAAAGTTCGCGCATCTGCGCGTCGGCGATGCCTTCGAGGAAGTGCCGGTCGAGCGCGTCGAGGCCGGTGACGTGGTGCTCGTGCGCCAGGGAGAGGTGATCCCGGTCGACGGCACGTCGACGAGCCCCGAGGCCGTGATCGACACCAGCACCCTCACCGGCGAGCCGCTGCCGGTGACGATCAGCACCGGGATGCCGGTCCTCAGCGGCTCGGCCAACGCCGGTCAGCCGTTTGAGGTGCGGGCCGACAGGGCGGCGGCGGACAGCGCCTATGCGGCCCTTGTGCGCCTGGTGCGCCACGCGCAGACCGAGCGCGCCCCGTTCGTGCGCATGGCCGACCGCTACGCCGGCTTCTTCCTCGTGGCCACCGTGTTGCTGGCCGGCGCAGCCTGGGCGGTCAGCGCCGACCCAGTCCGCGCCCTCGCTGTGGTCGTGGTGGCGACGCCCTGTCCGCTCATCCTCGCGGCGCCGATCGCGCTCGTGTCGGGGCTCTCGCGCGCCGCCAGAGCGGGCATCATCGTCAAGGGGCGGGGGCGATCGAGACGCTCGGGCAGGCGAGGACGGTGCTGTTCGACAAGACCGGGACCCTGACCGTCGGCACGCCCGAGGTCAGGGACATCTTCACCACCAACCTCGTGGAACCGGGAGAGATGCTGCGCCTGGCCGCGTCGATCGACCGGATGTCGGCCCACGTGCTCGGGGAGTCGATCGTGCGGGCCGCTGCCGACGAAGGCCTGCCCCTCGCCGCTGCAGCCGCGATTCACGAGCTGCCCGGTCAGGGGATCTCCGGCGAGGTCTCGGGACGCTCGGTCGCGGTCGGGAGCCGGACCTTCCTCCGCTCCACCGGGGTCGCGGCGGACGAGGTGGCGTCCGCGGGGCTGATGACCGGCCGCGGCTCAGGCGAGGCGCATGCGCTGGTGGCTCTCGACGGCCACGTCGCCGGCGTGATCGTGCTCGCTGACGAGCTGCGCCCGGACGCCGACCGAATCGTCGAGCGGCTGAAGGCGGAAGGCATATGCCACGTGGCGATGGTGTCCGGCGACCGCCGCTCGGTCGCGGGTCGCATCGGGCGCGAGCTCGGGGTCGACCGGGTCTATGCCGAGCTGTCGCCCGAGGACAAGCTCGAGATCGTCCGCAGCGTGCGCGACGAGGGCGATCTCGGTCCGGTGATCATGGTCGGGGACGGCGTCAACGATGCGCCGGCGCTGGCGCTGGCTGATCTCGGCATCGCGATGGGGACGGGCGGGGCAACGGTATCCTCGGAGACCGCCGACGCCGTGATCACCATCGACCGCATCGATCGCGTCGCCGACGCGGTCCACATCGGACGGCGCTCGCTCTCGATCGCGCGTCAGAGCGTGCTGGTCGGGATGGGCCTGAGTCTGGCCGCGATGTTCGTCGCGGCCGCCGGCTACCTGCCACCGGTCGCAGGCGCCCTGTTCCAGGAGGTGATCGATCTCGCCGTGATCGCCAACGCCCTGAGGGCGCTGCGAGGGTGAGACGCCGGCCGCGCCGGCCGCGCCGGCCGCGCCGGCCGCCCACCAGCGGCCGAGGTAGGCTTGGCGGACTGCCGCTCGACAC
>JADGPN010000408.1 GCA_017882465.1 Solirubrobacteraceae bacterium | reverse complement strand
GACTACGCGCTCGCCGCGCTCGCCCCCAACGCCACCTACGAGACTGAGTACCTGTACCGCGAGGTGCAGACCAAGCCAATCTAATGGGCCGACCCGTTCGCGTGGCGCGAGCAGATCGAGCGGTGGCTTCCGTTGGCCGCCGGCAACTCTCGCTGCGTCGACTCGCTGATCGGGCTTATCCACAAGCTGCCCGCTGAGCAGCAGGCAACCACGGGCCTCGGCTGGGTCAGAGCACTCGCCTTGAGCCACGCCGAGCGCGTCGCAGCACGCAGCTTCGCGCTCGGAAGCTGGCTGATCGAAAACCGTCCGGCCACCGAACACGCTGGAACGCTCGGTGACTGGCAGGAGCTCGTCGACGCACTCGTCGTCGCTGGCGCGGGCGAACTGGCTCCTTACTCGGAGTAGTACCGGACGACGGTTCGGACCGGCTGACAATGGGATTCCTCACCCGGCGCGCGCTAAACGTGCCATGAATGTGTTCGTCACGCGAGCCACTCGGGCGGTGCTGCCCCTGGCTTCCAGGCCGGTGTGACACCGCCGCCTTCCTGGCGGAGTTGATGGCTGAAGTCGGCGAGCTGAGCCTGGAATGCCAGCTCGTGTCGCGGGTCCTCTGCGGCGACATCGATCCAGTCTCGCCATACGACCAGGGCACATAGAGCCTCGACATGAGAGGAGTCCTTCCACCATCCGTCGCGGAGGTAGGCGAGTTGGCGTGGGTAGCGGCCGTGTAGGGCGGCGATTGAGCCCCACATCCGCCTGCGCCATCCGAGGTCGCCCATGACCGGCTCGATCCACGGTGCGTGCCGGTCGTCAATGAGGTCGTCGTCGATGAGCGCCGGCAGAGAGCTGACGCTGTCGCCGCTTCGATCGCTTGGGGTCGTGTGGGACAAACGCTCGGCGGCTACGCGAGCGATAGGTACGCCGTCGCGCTCCGCCGCGCCTCTCAGCTCGGCCATCACGGCATCGGAGAGGGTGATCTTCAGTCTCTGGCTCATGGTCATCTCCTCGTGTCGGTTCGGACGCTGTTGTGCGTCTGGGGTTAATGACCGTGGGCCAGCGAAACCGGCCAACGAATTGAGGGGCCATCTGTGGCCCTGCTCGGACCCGTGCATCTAGACCCTATGGAGGGTGACGTCCGGCGCGGTTGGTAAGCATGGTCGGTCCCCCGATGCGGTCGGGGACGTCATTGCCGCGCGACTGATCCTCGCGCGGCGGCCACAATCGCATAGGAGGATCCGACCATGTCTGTGAAGGCTATGAGCCTTGTCGGTCTGGATGTGCATTCGCGCCAAACGCACGCGGCGGTGTTCGTCCCGGATACCGGCGAGCTGACTGTCAGCAAGCTGCGGATGGAACCGGTGGAGGTGGTGGGCTTCCTGGAGGGTTTGGGGTCTGGGGTGCGCGCTGTGTATGAGGCCGGTCCGACCGGGTTCGGGCTGGCCAGGACGGCCCGGGAGCGCGGGGTCGACGTGCATGTGGTGGCGCCTGGGTCGATTCCGAAGGGTTCGGGTGACCGGGTCAAGACCGATCGTCGTGACGCGATCCGTTTGGCACGGTTGCTCGCGGCGGGGGAGTTGTCGTTCGCGTTCGTGCCGAGCGTGGAGGACGAACACTTCCGTGACCTGGTGCGCGCGATCGAGGATGTCCGTGGGGATCTGATGCGTGCCCGCCATCGCCTGGGGAAGTTCCTTTTGCGGCGAGGGGAACGCTACCCGGGGCCGGGCGCCAACTGGACGGCCAAGCACTTGGGGTGGCTGCGTGGACTGCGCTTCGATGATGCCTGCTCGCAAGCGACGTTCGTGGACTATCTCACCTCGGTGCAGTTGCTGATGGGGCGCCGCTCTTCGTTGATCAGTGCACTGGAGCAGCAGATTCCCGATTGCACTCACGCGCCGGTGATCGCACGGTTGCGCTGCTTCCGAGGGATCGACACGCTCACGGCGGCTGGATTGTGCGCTGAGGTCGGCGACTTCGCCCGGTTCGCCAAGCCGACCCTGCTGTCGGGGTTCTTGGGGGTCGTGCCTTCTGAGCGGACCTCGGATACCAAGCGCCGGCAGGGCTCGATCACCAAGGCCGGACCCGGCCACGCACGCCGGCTACTGGTCGAGGCCGCCCACCACTACCGTCATCGGCCGTTCATCGGTCAGACACTCGCTCGCCGGCAAGCCGAAGCGGACCCCAGGGTGATCGAGATCGCCTGGCGCGCCCAACGACGCCTCTACGCGCGCTGGGGGCACCTACACCACGAGCGGCGTAAGCCCGCGGGTGTCGTCGCGATCGCGTGCGCTCGTGAGCTCGCCGCGTTTCTCTGGGAGGCAGCCAACCTTGACTGACCACCACACTCCGATCATCGCGTCCGGGACGTTGCCGGGGCGAGCACGAGCACCAGGAAGGCCCAGCACCGTCGCACGGAGGCTCGCGACCAGACTATGGGCAGCCAGCCCCTTCGGCTGGCAGCACCCGTTTCTAGACGGCGAGCCGCGACGAATACCGGGTCTTGAGGTAAAGCCCTCGCATACGGATGAAAACGTCAAGGCCTGGGCGATAAAGTTTCCTTTCGGCGCGGGTAACCCCGTCGAGAAGAGCAGGCTTGGGGACTATTGGGCCTGCCGCGCATCGTTTGCCCCTTGAGGGCCTTTGACAGTCGCTTCCCCAGTGGCGGCGCCCGCGCCTCTCCTTCGTCTCTCGGCGACCTCGACGCGATAGTGACGCTCGGCTTGCTCGAGAAGGCGCTTCTCGAGCACCTTGGCGCTGGTCTCGCCGGCGAGACTGATCCTGGGCCCCGTGTCGCCGGCTTGGCGCTGGAGCTTGCGCAGCTTGCGCTTGGTCACCGTTGGTGCGTTGTGGCGGTAGTCCTCGCTGCTGGCGAGTAGGTGCCAGCAGATCACCGCCAGCTTGCGGGCCGTGGCACACAGCGCAACCTGTGAGCCACGGCGGTACTTGATCCGTGCGTGAAAGGCACGCAATGGTCCTGGGGTGCGAATCGCGGAGTGCGCTGCCTCGACCAGCAAGCCGCGAGCGTGAGCTTGGCCCTCCCGGGAGATATGCCCGTGACGAGCCTTACGCTCCCCCGACTGACGAACACGCGGGTCCAGGCCGAGATAGCCGACGAGATGCCGTGCCGTCGGGAAACGCTGCACGTCGCCGACGACGCCCACGATCGACAGCGCGGTGATCGACCCCACACCGGGTATCGTCATCAGCCGCCGTACTTGCTCGCTGTCAAGCGCCTGGCGAGCCAGCGGACGCTCGGCCCGCTCGATCTCCCCGTCCAGCACATCGTGCAGGCGCAGCGCCGAGTCGACCTGATCCTGCTCGTGCTCGGGCAGCTCGACGGCCTCCAGCATACGCCGGCCCTTCTGGCCGAACAAGTCGCTGGCGTCCAGCTCGATGAGGTTGCGCGCCAGTACCGCATGGACCTGGTTGCGCAGCCGGGTACGCTGACGCACCAGACTGGAGCGGTGAGCGATCCGCCGACGCAACGCACGCGTCTGCTCATCCGGAGCCCACACCTCGGGCAAGAAGTCCGCCGCCCCCAGCTGCGCGAGCACCTTCGCGTCGACCTTGTCGGTCTTGACCTTCGCCGAGGCGATCGCCTTGGTACGCATCGGGTTAGACACCGTCACGCGTCCCGCGTGCTCGCCCAACACCTCCGCGATCGCCCACGTCAACGACGTGGACTCCAACACCACGTGATCGTCGGGCCCCAACGACTGCGCGAACACACGCAGGTCTTTCGTCTCGATGCGCCCCACCCGGCGTACCTCGCCGCGCTCGTGCACCGCCACCTCAGAAAAGCGCTTGTGCACATCCAACGCCACCGTTCGTCCCATCACACTCTCCCTTCATCGACAACAATGGATGGGGAGAGGCCGGGCAACACGACACCTACGGATCCGCGCTCGAAGCGCAACCGGACAAGTCGCAGGGGCGGCCAGATATCAGTTCGGGCTCAAAGCCCATATGCGCGACGGCCTGCCCTTTGCCTGTGCTCCCCGCTGCCCCTATTCCGGTGCCCACGAATCTAGACACCAGCCAGGACAGCACCCAATTCATAACCGGTATCAGTCTGACCCCGCAGTCGATGAGACTGGACCTTCCGCCCGTGCCGCCCCGACAGCGCCCCGGCAACGCCGACCACCACACGATCAAACGACGAAGGCGCTTGACAAACAACACTCCATATCAGTCT
>JADGPN010000407.1 GCA_017882465.1 Solirubrobacteraceae bacterium | reverse complement strand
ATCCCGGCCGCGACCAGCAGCGCGGTGACAGCGAAGGCGATCACCAGCGTGGTCCCGAGATCCGGCTCCACCACGATCAGCAGGCAGGCGGGGGCCGCCACCGCCGCGATCGGCGCCAGCGCCTGGCGGAAGCTCCGCATCCGCTTCGGGTGCTCGGCGAGGAACCGGGCCACGTACAGGACGATGGCCAGCTTCATCAGCTCCGAGGGCTGGAACTGGATCGGGCCGGCCGCGAACCAGCGCCGGGCGCCGTTGACCTCGACGCCGAACCCGGGCACCAGCACCAGCGCCAGCAGTACGAAGGACCCCATCAGCAGCAGCGTCACCATGCGCTGGTTGAGCAGCGCCAGACCGCGGCGCGAGAGGATGTGCATGGCGATCAGGCCGATGCCGCCGAAGATCAGGTACCTGAGGAATGACGCGGTGCCGTTGCCCGAGCCCTGAAGCAGATCGCGCGGCGAGGACGCGCTGTAGACCATCACCGCCCCGAAGGCGAGCAGGCAGAGCGTCGCTGTGATCAGGATCCGATGCTCGAGCGGCGGCGCGGTGCTACGGGCCGGAGCACGGCCGCGGGAGGCCGAGGACGACGGCGGAGACGACGCCTGGCGTCCGCTCTTGGCGGTGGCTGAGCGGCGCGCGCCGGCGGCCGCCTCGGCCATCAGCGGGCGCTTTGCACGAGCGAGCGGAAATGCTCGCCACGTGCCTCGAAGTCGGGGAACTGGTCAAAGCTCGCGCAGGCGGGCGAGAGCAGGACGGTCTCGCCGGGCCGGGCCGCGGCGCTCGCCGCGACCACCGCGTGGTCGAGGTCGCCGGCCCGGTGCAGGTTCACGCCGGTGGGCTCGAGCACGCCGGCCAGCTCGTCGGCGGCCTCGCCGATCAGGTACACCGCGCGCGCCCGCTCACGCACCAGCGGCGCCAGCGGGCTGAAGTCCTGCTGCTTGCCGCGACCGCCGAGGATCAGGTGCACCCCGCCGGGGTAGCTCTGCAGGGCGACGATCGTGCTGGCCACGTTGGTGGCCTTGGAGTCGTTGACGTAAGACACGCCGTCGCGCTCCGCGACGAGCTCGAGACGGTGGGCGACCCCGGCGAAGCTCCGCAGCCCGTCGGCGACCGCCCCGGCCTCGATCCCGCGCGCCAGGCACGCGGCGGCGGTGGCCATCGCGTTCTGGCGGTTGTGCGCGCCGGGCAGCGAGATCTCCGCCACCCGGATCAGGGCCTCGTCGCCCCACCACAGATACCCCTCGCGGTCGGCGAGGTCGGCGTCGGTTCCGGTGCCGAACGTGACCCGGCGGGCGCAGCCCCCGAGATCCTCCACGCCGATGTCGCTCGGCGCGACGGCCACGTCGTGGTTGCCCTGGTTCACGAACGCCCGCAGCTTGGCCGCCACGTAGGCATCGAAGGTCCCATGGCGATCGAGGTGATCGGGCGTGAGGTTGAGCAACACCGCCGCCTCGGGAGCAAACCACTGGGTGTCCTCGAGCTGGAAGGACGATGTCTCGCACACCACCGTGACCTCGGGCGACAGCTCCCCGACCAGCGAGGATACCGCCGTCCCCACGTTGCCCGCCACCGCGACCGGACGGGCCGCCTCGCGATGGACGTGGCCGATCCACTCGGTGGTCGTCGTCTTCCCGTTGGTGCCGGTCACGGCGATGAACGGGTTGGGGATGAGCCGCCAGGCCAGCTCGAGTTCCCCGAGCACGGGTAGCCCACGGTCGCGCGCCGCCACCACCGGTGGCGCGTCCTGGGGTACGCCGGGGCTCTTGATGAGCGTTCGGGCACGGGCGGCAAGGGCGTCGCCTGACGCATCGAGATGAAGTTCGACGCCCGCGGCCCGAAGCCTTCCCAGCGTCGTCTCCAGTCCGGGGGACCCGGCTGTGCCCGCATCCAGTCCGATCACCTCCTCCCCCCGGGCCCGGAGGGCGAGCGCGATCCCGGCCCCGGAGCGAGCGAGCCCGACGACCAGGAACGGCCCGGGCGGCAGCGGCGGGCGCGGCTTGGCCACGAGGCGCTAGCCCCTGATGCTGAGCTGGTAGACCGTGAAGCCAATCGCGGCGCAGGCCGCCGCCACGATCCAGAAGCGCAGGATGATCTTGGTCTCCGACCACGCCTGCAGCTCGAAGTGATGGTGGATCGGCGCCATCAGGAACACGCGTTTGCGGAACATCTGAAACGAGAACACCTGGATCACCACCGACAGCGCCTCGATCACGAAGATCCCGCCGAGCAGGATCAGCAGCACCTCGGTCTTGGTCATCACGGCCAGGCCGGCGATCGCGCCGCCCAGGCCGAGCGATCCCGTGTCGCCCATGAAGATGCTGGCCGGAAAGCTGTTGAACCACAGGAAGCCGATGCAGCTGCCGACCAGGCAGGCGGCGAGCAGCGACAGGTCGGCCTTGCCGGTGGTGATGAAGGTGATCCCGATGTAGGCCAGCAGCACGATCGCCGCGCAACCGGCCGCGAGCCCGTCGAGCCCGTCGGTCAGGTTCACGGCGCTCGTCGTCCCGGCCACCACGATGTAGATGAACACCGGGTACAGCGGGCCGACGTCGATCTGGAGGTCGGTGAAGCGGATCCGGATCGTCGGCTCGAGGCCCGCCTTCTGGGTGGCGATCCACCACAGGCCCAGGGAGATGAGGATGGTGACGATCAGCTTGGTGCGCGCTCGCAACCCGAGCGAGCGGCGCCTGACGATCTTCGTGTAGTCGTCGGCGAACCCGAGCAGCGCGCACGCCAGCGCCACGCCGAACACGCCCATCGCCTCCCAGCTGCGCTTGGAGAGGATCAGGAACGGCACGGCGATCGCGGTGAAGATGATGATCCCGCCCATCGTCGGCGTCCCCGCCTTGGAGTGATGGCCCTCCGGCCCCTCCTCGCGGATGTTCTGCCCGAACTCGCGGCGGCGCAGGAACTCGATGAACTTGGGGCTCAGGAACAGGCACATCAGCAGGGACACCGTCCCCGCGATCAGGATCCGGCCGGAGATCGAGCCCATCAGGCGCCGCGCCCGCTCGGCTCAGGCTCGGTGTCCAGCAGCGCCCGGCAGACAAGCTCGAGCCCGACGCCACGCGACGCCTTGACCAGCACCACGTCCCCGGGCTCGATCAGCTCGGGCACCAGCGCCGCGGCCTCGCCCGCGTCGGCCACGGCATACGTCTCGCCGGGGAAGCGCTCGGCCATCGCCGCCGCCAGCGGCCCCACGGTCACGAGCAGCTCGACGCCCGCCGCGGCCGCGTGCTCGCCGATGTCGACATGGAAATCGCGCTGCTGCGGGCCCAGCTCGAGCATGTCTCCGAGCACGGCCACGCGCCGTCCGCCGACAGATCCGGAGGCGGTTTCGGCCAGGTCGTCCAGGGCGGCGCGCACAGACATCGGGTTGGCGTTGTAGCAATCATCGATCACGGTCACTCCGTCGGGGCGGGTCACGCGCTGTCCCCGCCCGCTGGAGAGGACCACATCGAGCCGTCCGTCGGGGACGACCCCGATCGCGCCGGCGGCGGCCACCGCGGCGAGCAGGTTGGTGCGCAGGTGGGCCGAGGTGAACGGCACCTCGAGGGTGACTGTCCGCCCGAGCGCGTCGATCTGCACGCGCTCGCCGTCGGCGGTGAGCAGGCGCACGTCTCCCCCCTCGCCGAAGCTGATCACCTGGATGTCGTCGCGCAGATACGGGTCCAGCAGGCGCTCGCCGGCCGGGAGGACGGCGGTGCCGCCGGGAGCCAGCCCGGCGATCAGCTCCGCCTTGGCCGCGGCGACCGCCTCGATACTCCCGAGCCGCTCCAGGTGGACCGGCCCGATGCTAACGATCACGGCCACGTCGGGCTCGCTGATCGCCGCGAGCTCCGCGATCTGGCCCGGCCCGCGCATGCCCTTCTCGAGCACCAGCACCTCGGTGCCCGCCGGCGCCCCGAGGATCTCCAGCGGAAGCCCGATCTCGGTGTTGTAGTTCGCTCGGGAGGCGACGGTCCGGTGGTGAGGGGCCAGCACGCCGTAGAGGATGTCCTTGGTCGAGGTCTTGCCCGTGGAGCCCGTGATCGCGACGACCTTCGTGCCGCCCGCCCTCAGCTCCCGCCCCCACGCCCGCGCCAGCGCCTGTAGGCCCGCGAGCGGATCGGGGTGTGCCAGCAGTGTTGCGCCGCCGTGCAGCTCGCGTGCGGCGCGTGCGTGCTCCGGCGCCAGGAGCGCCCCCCAGGCGCCCTTTGCGAGCGCCT
>JADGPN010000406.1 GCA_017882465.1 Solirubrobacteraceae bacterium | reverse complement strand
GAAGCCGATTGCGTGCAACTCACCGTTGCCGAGCAGCCGGCGGATGGCCTCGAACACGATCACAGCCGACCCGAGCAGGATCAGGATGCCCTCGATCGCGGCCGACAGGTGCTCGATCTTCTCGTGCCCGTACCGGTGGCTCGCGTCGGCCGGCTCGCCCGCCTTGCGCACGGAGTAGAAGGCCACCAGCGAGGCGATCAGGTCGACGCCCGAGTGCACTGCCTCGGTCAGGATCGCGACCGACCCGGTCACGATCCCGGCCACCAGCTTGAGCAGGATCAGAGCTGAGTTCGAGATGACCGAGAGCGCCGCGGCGCGCTGCTTGGTCTCGGGAGCGGGCGGACGCTCCGCTCCGCCTACGGTGAAAGCCATTTCGCCAGCGCCCGTGCGGCGTGGCCGCGATGGCTGATTGCGTCCTTGTCGAGATCGGACAGCTCGGCCATCGTGTGCCCCGGATCCTCATCCGGCAGAAACGCGGGGTCGTAGCCGAAGCCGCCCGACCCGCGCCGCTCGGACGCGAGCCGTCCCCTGCACTCGCCGTAGAACAGGCGCTCCTCCCCGTCCGCCGGATCGATGTACGCGAGCGCACAGACGTACTTGACCGCGCTCCCTGCGGGCGCCCGACGCATGAGCTTGGCGAGGTTCTGCTCGTCGGTCGCGCCACCTCCGGCGAAGCGGGCGGAGAAGATGCCCGGCGCGCCTGCCAGCGCCGCCGCCTCGATCCCCGAATCGTCGGCGATCGCCGCTCGGCCGGTGGCGACGGCCGCGGCGCGGGCCTTCGTCAGCGCGTTGCCCGCGAACGAGGTCGCCTCCTCGGGCGGCAGCTCCACGTCACCCGGCAGCGGCTCTAGCTCGATCCCGGCTGGCGCGAGCAGCCGTCTGAACTCCCTCAGCTTGTGGACGTTACGGGTCGCCAGCACGAGCGGAACCTCCTCCATCAGAGGTTATGAGCTCGTCGTCGCCGCGGCCACCGTCTCCTCTTGGAGTCCGCGGAGCGATTCGATCCCGCCGGCGGCGAGCGCGAGCAGCTCGTCCAGATGCGCTCGCGACAGCGGAGTTCGCTCGGCCGTGGCCTGCACCTCGACGAGGCCGCCTTCGCCGGTCATGACCACGTTCGCATCGACCTCGGCGGCCGAATCCTCGGGGTAGTCGAGATCAAGCAGCGGAACCCCGTCCACGATCCCGCATGAGACCGCGGCCACGGTTCCGGTCAGCGGCGAGCGCTTCAGCGCACCCTCGGAGATCAGCCGTTCGCAGGCGAGTCGGAGCGCGACGAGGCCGCCGGTGATCGAGGCGCAGCGAGTGCCGCCATCGGCCTGGAGCACGTCGCAATCGACGTAGATGGTGCGCTCGCCGAGGGCGCTGAAGTCGATCACACCGCGCAGCGAACGACCGATCAGCCTCTGGATCTCGACCGTGCGACCGTCAGGCCGGCCCTTGGTCACGTCCCGTTGCTTGCGGGCCCCGGTCGACGCCGGGAGCATGCCGTACTCGGCCGTGACCCAGCCGCGTCCCTGGCCCGCCATCCAGCGCGGGACGCTTTCCTGCACCGAGGCCGTGCAGATCACCCGGGTCTCGCCCATCGAGATCAGGGCCGAGCCGGTCGCCGTGCGCACGAAGCCGGCCTCGATCGTCGCCGGCCGGAGCTGGTCCGGCGGGCGGCCGTAGCTCCGCGGGCGCGCGCCGCTGATGCCGCGCTCCCGGCTCACACCGAGAGCCTCGCCGGAAGCTCGACGTGGGTGACCTCACCCAGCGGCATCTGCAGGAAACGGGTGCCGAGAGCGCGGAACGACTCCACATCCCCGGTGCACCGGAAGCGATAGTCGCCCTCGTCCGTGCGCGGGTTCAGCAGCCCACGTGCCGCCAGCGCGCGCTCGACGCCGCGGGCGACGCCGGTCCCCGAGGTCATTAGCTGCACTCCGCGCCCGAGCGTGCGCTGGAGCAGCGGCGCGACGAGCGGGTAATGCGTGCATCCGAGGATCACGGTGTCGACCTGAGCCCCGCGCAGCGGAGCGCAGTAGCCGCGCACCGTCGCCACCACCGCGTCATCGAACGGCGACCCGCTCTGGATGATCGGCGCGAGGTCGGGACAGGCGACGCTCTCGAGGTGCACGTGCGGATCGGCCGCCCGCACCGCCCGCTCGTAGGCGCCGCTCGCGACCGTGGCCGGAGTGGCCAGCAGCCCGATGCGACCCGTCCGGCTCCCCGCCACCGCCAGCTGGGTCGAGGCCGAGACGACCCCGATCACATCGATCTCCGCGCCGCGGGCGATCAGGTGATCCTCGATCGTCCCCAGCGCGGCCGAGCTGGCCGCGTTGCAGGCGATGACGAGCAGCTTCACCTCGCTCTCGAGCAGGTGGTCCGTGATCTCGACCGAGAACCCCCGGAGCTCCTCCAGCGACCGGTCTCCGTACGGGAAGCGGGCGGTATCGCCGAGGTACACGTAGTCCTCGGTCGGCAGTGAGACGAGCAGCTCGTGGAGCACGGTCAGCCCGCCCACTCCCGAATCGAACACTGCGACGGGCTTCTCGGCGAGCGTGGACACCATGCGCATGGTGCCAGAGGTCACGGTCCCGCCACAGGCCGGCGGGTACGCTCGCCGGCGGAGGCGAGCGCTGGTGGTGACCAATATGTACCCGAGCGCCGAGCGCCCAGCGCTCGGCAGCTTCGTCCGCGACCAGGTCGAATCCCTGCGGCGGATCGCCGGAATCGAGCTGGAGCTGTTCACGTTCGCACCGGGAAACCCGGGCGCCTATGGCGCCGCCGCGGCGGCGCTGCGCCGGCGCTACGGCCGGGAGCGATTCGACGTCGTGCACGCTCACTTCGGGCTCACCGCGTGGCCCGCGCTCGCTGCCCGTGGGCGGGCTCGGGCGGTCACGCTGCACGGCTCGGACCTGTCTCACTCCCGCTCGAGGGCGATCAGCGCGGCCGCGCTGCCGTTCATGGACCTGGTGGCGACGGTGTCCGAGCCACTGGCCCGGCAGCTTCCCCGGCGGGTGATCCGGGGCGAGATCGCGGTGCTGCCCTGCGGTGTGGCGATCGATCGCTTCCGGCGCATCGAACGCGGCGAGGCGCGCGAGGCCCTGGGGCTTCGCGTCGAGGGACCCTACGTGCTGTTCCCGGCAGACCCGTCACGGCCGGAGAAGCGCCACGACCGAGCGCTGGCGGTGGCCGGGGACGTGCCCGTGCTCACGCTCGGGGCCGTTGCCCCGGCCGAGGTACCGCTGTGGATCAATGCCGCCAATGCGGTTCTGGTTCCCTCCGAGCGCGAGGGCTTTGGACTTGCGGTGCTGGAGGCGCTCGCGTGCGACGTGCCCGTCCTCGCCACGCCGGTGGGCATCGCGCCGGCAGCGCTGGATGGGATCCCCGGCACCTACTGCAGCCCCTTTGACCTCGGACGCTGGCGCGCTGCGCTGGCTCCGCACCTGGCGGAGACCGACCCGCGCATCGACGGGCGAGCCGGCGCTGAGCGGTTCTCCGCCGACGAGCTGGCCCGCCGAGTCGTGGCGGCCTGGGGCTCGCTACTGAAAACGTGACGCTGGGAGGCATCGGCGGCAGCCGTGCAGCTGCGGGCGCCGGGTAGTCGCTACGCCCACGCCCGCATCGTCGCCCCACCGGGCGGCTGATCCCCACGTCGGCCAACCCGGGCGGCTGATCCCGTCACTCCACCGGCTGGCCGTTGGCCGTCACCGTGACCTCGATGTTGCCGCGGGTGGCGTTGGAGTACGGACACACCGCGTGCGCGGCGCCGACGAGCCCCACCGCCTGCTCCGGATCCTCCACACCGGGCAGGGTCACGTCGAGCTCGACTGCGAGCTCGAAACCGCGCTGCGGGGTCGGCAGGAGGCTGACGCGGCTGTCCACCGACACCTCCCCCACCTCGACCTTCTCCCGGCGCGCGACCACCGAGAGCGCGCTCTCGAAGCAGGACGCGAAACCGATCGCGAACAACTGCTCTGGGTTGGTTCCATCTCCGTCGCCGCCCATCTCCTTTGGCAGATGCAGGCGGATGTCGAGGGTGCCGTCGCTGGTCCGCCCGTGACCGTCCGCGCGGCCTCCGGTGACCGTCGCCTCGGCGGTATAGAGCACCTTGGCCACATTCCCTCCCGTGTCGAGCGGCAGTCCGCCAAGCCTACCTCGGCCGCTGGTGGGCGGCCGGCGCGGCCGGCTGGCGGCCGGCGCGGCCGGCGCGGCGGGTGGCCGGCGGCCGGCGCCGC
>JADGPN010000405.1 GCA_017882465.1 Solirubrobacteraceae bacterium | reverse complement strand
GCGGTCCTGCCGGTCTCCGTGCTGACCGCACGCAGCGACACGATGGACTCGCTGACGATGATGCTCACCGTCGCGGCGTTGTGGTGTGCGGTGCGCGCTGTGGCGGCGGGACACCGGCGGTGGCTGGTCATGGCCGGGATCGCGTTCGGGCTGGCGTTCAACGTCAAGCTGCTGCAGGCGTTCCTGGCCGTTCCGGCCGTGATCGTGCTCTACGCGCTCGCGGCCCCGATTCCCTGGCGACGCCGGGTCACCGACATCCTCCTGGCCGGGGTGGCCATGGTGGTGGTGTCCCTGTCCTGGGCGGTCGCGGTGTCGCTGGCGCCGGGGCACCACCCGTTCCCGGTCGGGTCCAGCGACGGGACGGTGTGGAACGCGATCTTCGTGTTCAACGGGTTCAGGCGGGCCACCGGCGGCGTGGGGGTCCAGTTCGGCGTGCCCGCCGGCCCGCTGCGGCTGCTGGGCAGCGCAGGACAGCTTGGTGCCCTGCTCGGCTGCGTGCTGGTGGCGGCGGCGGCGTTCGGAGGTATCGCCGGGCTGCGCTGGCTGTGGCTGCGCGGCGAGCACCAGGGCTCGGAGCGACCGACGGTGGCGGAGGCCTTCGCCGCTGCGGTCATCGTCTGGGGCGGCCTCGGGGTCGCCGTGTTTAGCCTGGTCGGCGTCCTCAAGGTCCGCTACCTCGAAGCCCTCACCCCGGCCGTGGCGGCCGCGCTCGGCATCGGCATCGCCTCGCTGCTGGAGCTCGGCCGGCGGCCGGCCGCCCCGCGCCGGGCGTCCCCGCTCGGGCTCGGAGCCGCCCTCGCCTGCTGCTGCGCGTACACGTTCTGGCTCGGGAACGCGGCGGTCGCCGTGGTCGCGGCCGTGCTGGCCGCGGCCGCCGTCGCAGCGGCCGTGATCGCGCGCTCCGGCCGCCGGCTCCCCGGCGTGGCGGGACCGCTCGCCGCCACGCTGGCGCTGGCCTCGTGCCTGCTGTTCCCCATCCACGTGTCCATCTCGGCGGTCCACAGGTCACACTCGGACTCCGGGGGGCTCTACACGCTCCCGCCCAGGGCCCAGCGGGGCCTGTCCATCTACCTCGGCCCGCGCACCGCCGGTGTCCGCTACCAGCTGGCGGTGGACGAACCCCTCGGGCTCGCCCCCCTGATCATCCGGGACGCCAGACCGATCCTCCCGCTGACCAGTTTCGGCGGCCGGGAGATGGTCACGCTGGCCGGGTTGCAGCGGGCATTCCGGGCCGGCGAGGTCCGCTACGTGCTGCTCTACCGGTGCCCGTTTCACCGGCGCATCTCGTGCGGGGCGACGGCGCAATGGGTACGGGCCCACAGCGTCAACGTCAGCGCAGCGGCGCGGCTGCCGCGCCCGATCCAGGTGCGGCTGTACCGGCTGCGCTAATGCCCCAGAGATCCAGAGCTAGCGCCGCCGGCCACCGGGCTGGAGCGCAATCCGCGCCGCCGTCGCCGAGGCGCGCGGCGCGAACGAGGGGCGTGCACCCGCGAGCGTCAACCGCGAGTTGCTGACCCCGAAGGCCGAGCCGCCACTCCGCAGCGCCGTCGGCGTCGCCCGGGCCGCGCTCCCGTAGGCGATGAAGGTACGGCCGCTGGGAGCGAGCGTGATCCTGGTCGAGCCCCAAAGGCGGCTCGAGATCGTCCCCGTGTGCCCCGACGTGATCTGCGCGGCGACGGCGGCGAAGTGCGCCGAGCCGAAGTCGGCCAGCGGCAGGGTCACGCACTGGGTGTTGTTGAGGCATTCCGACGGCGCCTCGAGGATCCACTCGGCCGAGGTCACGTCGATCGCTGCAGCGTTGACCGTCTTGGAGAAGCTCCGGTGCCGTGAGCGATCGGTCAGCGTCAGCGTCACCCGATGGCCGACCACGGTCACGCCCGCGCTCATCAGGTCGCCCGGTCTCACGGTCATCCGGATCGGCAGCGACGGCGCGGGAACGAGCTCGTACCAGGCGGATGAGACCAACGCGCCCGAGCCGCCGCAATCGACCTCCGTGCCGATCTGCTCCAGGGCATTCGAGTTGACGCTGAACCCGCCGAGCCCGACCCACATCGCGGAGTAGCTCGTCCGCCCCGCTGAGCAGGTCGCGGAAGGCTGCCTCCAGGTTCCGACCACGCTGCGGAAGCGGACGCCGGATCTGTGCACCGCATAGCCCGACCAGTTCGAGCTCGTCGAGCTGTCAGCCAGCGCGGCCGCGGGGGCCGCGGCAAGCGTCATCGCGGCCGCCGCCAGCAGCGATGTGACGATCACGGTCCTGTGTCGGGCGGCCTTGCTCATCGTGCTCTACCCACCGAAACACTCACGTGAGGGAAAAGATGTGCTCCGAGGGATAAAGCCAGCCTCGCTCTCCCTGATCGCCCAGGAACGATCACGGAGAGGCAGCGCAGCTCCTGATGGGAAACTACTGGCACATGTTCACCACCGGCGAGACCCACCACGAGGTCGGCGGCGACTACTACCAGCGCGGCGACCCCGAAACGCCTGACCCGCCGCCTCGTCGCCCGCCTGCAATCCCTCGGCCGCGCGCGGCGGTGCCCGAGGCGGGGCTTGAGGCGCTGGTATTGGGCTTGGAGGTAGCTGCCTTTGGCGCGGGTGGCGGCCAGCGCGGCTTGTTGCAGCGCGATGCCGAGGAACTTGCTGCCGTTGCGTCTGCGTCCGGAGTGGCGTTTGCCGGCGGACTGGTCGTTGCCTGGGCAGCGTCCGGCCCAGGAGGCGAGGTGCCCGGCGGTGGGGAAGACGCTCATGTCGGTGCCGATCTCAGCGACCATCGTCTCGGCGGTGCGTTGGGCGACGCCGGTGATCGTGGCGGCCAGCGTGATGGCCGCCTGCCCGGTAGGGCCCAGCTCAGCCTCGATCGCTTCAGACAGCTGGGCGATGTGCTCGTCCAGGAAGTCCAGATGCGACAGGATCGCGCCGATGATCAGCGCGTGGTGGGCCTCAAAGCGGCCCTGAAGCGCCTCCCGCAGCGCCGGGAGCTTCGCTCGCAGCTTGCCTTTGGCCAGATCGGCCAGCACCTGCGGGTCGCTGGTCCCGGCGACGAGCGCGTCGAGCATCGCGCGGCCCGAGACGCCGAGGATGTCAGTCGCGACGCAGTCGAGCTTGATGCCGGTGCCCTCCAGCGCCTGTGCAGCCGGTTGGCCTCACGCTGGCGCTCGGCGATCTGCGTTTTGGGTCGCTTCGCGCTTGCGCAGCCCGGGGGAGCGGGCGCGTAGCTGATCGAGCGAGATCAGTTCTTCTTGCCTCGATCAGACGCTCAACGGCGCGGCGGGCGCGCACCAGGTCGCGCTCCAATCCCTCGCGGCGGTGGCTGGCGGGGTGCTCCACGCGCAGGCTCTGAAGCCGGCGCTGGATCTCTGCCTGGATCAGCGCGGGATCTTCGAGCAGCCGGAGCACCTCTGACCAGACGAGCTAGTTCCTCCAGGCGTGCCGGCCGATTGCCGCACACCTGCCCGTGCAGGCGACGGGAGCCGTCGGTCCCTGAGCAGCGGTAGTAGTGGTAGACGCGGCCCTGGCGGGTCGTGGTCTGGCTGCGGTAGTAGGCGTAGCCGCAGCCCGCGCACACGAGAATCCCCTGCAACAGCGACGGCCGGCGGGTGTTGCGCGGCGAGAGCCGCTTGCCTTCCGTCAGCTGCTTCTGGGCGAGCGCGAAGGTCTGCTCGTCGATCAGCGCCGGCACCGGAATGTGAATCCACTGCTCAGATTCGACCCGCTCGCACGCCGGTCCGCCGTGACGCTCGCCGCGCTGACGGGTGCTACGCGTCAGGCGCGCGCGCTTCTCCGTCATGCGCGTCTTGCCGTACGCGGCCTGTCCGGCGTACGCCGGGTTGCGCAGCATCCCCCAGATCGTCGACTGGCTCCATCCGGCCGCGCCGGTCCTGGTCGGTACGGCGTGCTCTGACTTGCGGATGTACCGGTAGCCGTACGGGGCGCGGGACAGTACCGCGACCGTGCCGGCCCGCGCGCGGTGCAGCGTCCCGCGCCTGGTCCGCTCGGCGATCCGCGCGCGCTCATACTCGCTGATCATCCCCTGGAACTGGCGCAGCAGTTCGTCCTCCGGCGAGCCGGAGCGCTCCGGCTCCTTCGCGAAGATCACCTCCACCCCGACTCGAGCCAGCTCCTCCAACAACAGCACCTGATAGGCGTAGCGGCGCGCGAGGCGATCGGGCGCCTGGCACAGCAGCACCTCGAACGCCCCCTCCGCCGCACGATCGCGCAGCCGCTC
>JADGPN010000092.1 GCA_017882465.1 Solirubrobacteraceae bacterium | reverse complement strand
GGTGCAGGCCCATGAGATCGCGCTCGGCGACGACGCCGCAACCCGAATCCGCACCCTCCGGCTGATCCTGCTCCTGGCCCAGGAGCTGGGCACCCTGATGGACCAGCAGCTCCGCGAGGACGGGCTGACGACCCAGCAGGCCGTTCTGATCACCATCATCGACACCCTCGGTGAGCCCTCGATCAAGCAGGCCGCCGCCGCACTCGGGACGACGCACCAGAACATCAGACAGCTCGCCGCATCGCTTGAACGCAAGGGATTCATTCGCATCACGCCGGACGACACCGACGCCCGCGTACGCCGGCTGGCGACCACCCCGAAAAGCCACTCGACGTGGCAACGACGCAGCGCCGCCGACCAGCAGCAGGTGCTCGAGTGGTTCAGCGAGCTCTCCCGGCAGTCCTGCCGGTCCGCACATATAAGCGCGCGCCTGGTTGCGGCGAGACCGCCGCTCCGCCATCAGGTAGAAGCACTGAGGAGTGCGCGCGTGCGATTGCGGCGCGTCTCCTCGGCGGTGCATGATCACGCGCCGTGGGGTAGGTTGGACCGATGGAGGGCACAGGAAGCTATTCGCTGCCTGAAGACCTGGTGCGCGACAGGCGGCCGTGCGCCACCCCTCAACGTCGCCGAGTCAAAGCCCTTCGCTGGCTCAATCCGCGTCTGAGGCCGTCCGCGGGTCGGAGCCCTCCTGTTCGCCAACCGCAGGGAAGTGCCGGCGGGGGTCAGAGCCCTGCATCGGCCGGCATAGCAGGGCGCTGCCGGCTCGCCGCGAGCGACACGCTCGGTCACGAAAGCGGGTCTGGCGGTGACTCCCGCCGCCGGGCAGGGTTGACGAGTTCGCCCGGCTCTTCCGAAACGCCTGACGATGCGGTGGTCGGCGGTCTTGGACGGGGGGCCAATGACACGGCGGGTAGAGCGGTCTACCGTGTTCTGGTGACGGTCGGCGTGCCGCTCGAGGTGCTGGGAACAAACGCCCAACGCATGAAATCCGACAGCTGGCAGTTGGAGGCTTGTGAATGTGACCGCGATCCGCGCGCCGTCGTCTTGCGCCGCGCGCCCTGAGCGAGGAGGAGCACGAATAGCTGTTCAGTGCCGTGGAGCGGGGCGCTTGTCCCGAACCCGCACGAAGGGGGACTGGTGCGGATAAGGGTGGGGTGCGAGTTTCTTTTCGACGCGGCGGTTCCGGTGCCGACCGTCGTGCTCGTGCGCGCCCGCCAGGACGGCGGCGTGATGGTTGAACGCGAGATGTGGCATGTGCAGCCCAATGCGTCGTTCTCGGACCTCGTCGACATGTACGGCAACCACGCCAGGCGGGTCGTGATCGGAGCGGGGAAGGCGAGCCTGCGTTACGACGCAGAGGTCACTACGTCGGCAGCGCTGGACGAGGTCAGCCCGGTAGCGGTGCAGCACCGTGTCGAGGATCTGCCTGGCGAGATCCTGATCTACACGCTGGCCAGCCGCTATTGCCTCTCCGACGTGCTCTCCGACGCGGCCGTTAACCTGTTCGGAACGACCCCCCTGGGCTGGGAGCGAGTGCAGGCGGTCTGCGACTGGGTTCACGACAATGTTCGCTTTGATTACGCCGCCACCAGACCTGACGCGACCTCGATCGATGTCTTTGAGGCGAGGGTGGGCGTGTGCCGAGATTTCGCCCACCTCGCGATTTCGTTCTGCCGGGCTCTGAACATCCCGGCGCGCTACGTGTTCGGCTATCTCCCTGACATCGGCGTCGCTCCGCTTCCAGAGCCGATGGACTTTTGCGCCTGGATGGAGGTCTACCTCGGCGGACGGTGGTGGACGTTTGACCCCCGCAACAACGCGAGCCGGATCGGGCGCGTAGTCATCGCGCGAGGTCGCGACGCGATGGACGTGGCGATGGTGACGTCGTACGGCAAGTTGCTGCTCGAGCAGATGACTGTGTGGGCGGACGAGATCATTCCCGCCGCTGCGACGCTCGACGATCGGTTGCGGTAGGGCAAGGCCTGTGGACCTCGTATCGCAGCATGAGTTGGGCAGGCGGCGTGACGCGGGCATTCTCCCGGTCGGCTTTCGTGACCACGACGCGATGGAGTGGACTCGGATCCGGCGGATCGTCTATCAGGTGCAACAGCACTTCCGCTACCGGTACGCAGCGCCTATCTGCAACCTGAGGCAGCGCCTGGTGGTAGTGCCCCGCCCGGTTCACGGCAACCAGCGGCTGCTCAGCCACCGCGTGGAGGTGAGCCAGGCCCGCTTGCGCAAGCGGACGCGCGCCGACCGGTTCGGCAACGTCGTCGTTGGGATCAGCATCCCCGAGGTCGAGGAGGCCGTCAACTTCGACGTATCACTGATCGTGGAGCGGTTGACCGATCAGGGGCCACACCTCGAGGCGGTCACAGGGCAAGCGCTAGACGTCTATCTGCTGCCGTCGGCTCTCACCCGGCCCGACGCGGCGCTGCGCGCCGCGGCCGCCGAGCTTACGTGCAGCGTCGAGACGGCCGCCGACCTGGCCAGCGCCGTCGGCGGCTGGGTGTATCGGCGGATGAGCTATGGCTTTGACCGGACCGGCGTGGGCACCACGGCGGGCCAGGCGCTCGCTGCGGGACACGGCGTCTGCCAGGACTACGCCCATGTGATGCTTGCGCTTTGCCGGCTGCTCGGCGTCCCCGCCCGCTATGTGTCGGGCCATCTCGTTGGCGAAGGCGGCACGCACGCGTGGGTCGAGGTGCTTCAGCCCGTACCCGGCCAGGCGGTCGAGATCCTCGCGTGGGACCCGACACACGACCGGCCGGCGGACCTTCGTTACCTCACCGTTGCCGTGGGCCGCGACTACCGCGACGTTGCGCCGGTCTCCGGCACCTACTCCGCGCCGTACCCGGGGTGCTTATCGACCGCTCGCCGTGTGAGCGTGGCCCAAGTGGAGCACGAGGCTCCGGCGGCCTTGATAGCCGGTTTGTGCGAGTGAGGTTCGGGTCAGGCGGCGATCTCCTGGGGGTGTTGCGTGGGTGCGAGTGTGACCTGGTGTGCGAGCGCTTCGAGTTGTCGGATCAGGCGCTTGGTGAGGCGATCGGGGTTCTGCCGGGCGCAGTAGGCGCCGCCGAGCGGTTGGTGTTAGGGGATGGTGCGGAGGTGTCGGGTTCCGGTGCGATCCGGCGGCGCTGGCGGGGCGATGGAGATCACGGGGTGTGGGTGTTGGCGCGTATATCTGGCACGTTAGACCGGGCGAGCCCGACCATCTAACAAACGCGCAGCTCTGGGAGCCGCGTTGAGCGCCTCGATCCAGCGCCCCGTCAGTTCGCTCGAGCCGTTGAACAGCACCTCGCGCTTGTCAGCGAAGTAGCGGAAGAAGGTCCGCTTGGTCAGACCTGCGGCCTCCGCGATCTCCGCGACGGTCGTCTCGTCATACCCCTGCTCCTCGAACAGGGTGATGGCGGCCTTGGTCAGGCGGCCCTCGGCGTCTGGTTTCCAGCGGGACATCGCAAGCTGAGCGTAGTTGATGTCACCTGGTGTCGTGAGCGTGGCAAGGTGATGGCACCAAGTGACATCCAACCTGTACTGGGAGTTTGTAAGCGGCGGATCATCCGGTCGCCTTTGACGCCTTCCATGCCGGTGAGCATGAGGAAGTAATCCAGCGAGATGCCGCTGCCCTGACCGTGCACGAGCACCCACGCGGCGCGTAGGCGGTCGAGTTGTTCGTGCGTAGCGTCGAGCACGTCTGCGGGCCGTTGAATGCCCGCGGTGACGAAGGATCCGTGCGGCGTGCAGGACCGCCTCGGCCTTGAGGATTCCGTTCTCTAACAGGAGCCGGGGCGCAAGGGTGGCGCACGAATCTTGGCCCTCGGGCCCAAGCCGGCACGCACGGACAGTGTTAGAACCAACAGAGATGCCCGCGCAGCTGCAAGAGACCCTGGGACGGCGTGCCAGCAGCATGCCCGGCGAACGTCCGTTGATCGCGGTCAGCACATCAGAGATTCGCCGCAGCCAGGCTTTGGCCCCGACCCCGCAGGGTGAGCCGCCGCAGCACGAGATGGCGCTCGGCCTGAAGTACCTGCGCGCGGTCGAGGCCGCCGGTGGCCTGCCGGTCGTCGTGCCACCGTTTCACGTCGGCTGCGTCGAAGCGCTGTCGTCACGCGTGGCTGGAGTCTGTCTGTCCTGCGGACCGGATCTTGACCCCGAGAGCTATGGTGAGCGCAAGCATTCGCTGACGGGTCCGATCGAGAGCGAGCTCGACGTCTTCGAAGCAGCGTGAGCAGGAGGCGCTTGTGCTCGCCACGCAGATCGGCGTCCCGATTCCCGCGCGGGCGAAGTGGAATTCCTCGCGGCCGTACACGAGCGGGATCGAGGAAGTGGCGATGCTGCTCGATCCGCACGGTTGGTCGCTGCGAATCGACGACATCCCGGTCGAGGTATGAATCATGGACGCCCAGACGACCGGTACGCGATCAGCGACGCTTGCCGCGCTGGTGGCGTCGATCGCGCACCTCGAGCTCGAAGCGGGCTGCCACCCTGAGGAGCTGCTCGACGCGCCCGAGCTGCTAGCGGGGCTAGCCGAGAATCGTTTCCTCGCCGCCCGGGACGGAATGCAGGCCCGCCTGCTCGACCCGATCGTCGCGCGAGCGCTCCCCGCGTACAGAATCTCGGCAGTTCTCCGGCGCCGCAGCGCCGTCGGCCCGGCGCGCTGCTCGCCGCCGTGGGGCGCTGACCTGAAATCAAAGCGACCGGCGCGGTCATGATCAGTCCGCGCGAGCACCGTCCGGGCGGCGCCAGCGCGGACTGGGTTTCGCGACTGCCCGAGCTGATCGAGGCTCTGTGCAAGGACTGGCGCCTTTCGCTCGACGATGAGAGGATGGCCGGTGGGGCGTGGGGAGTCGTGCTGTGCTGCCATACCGCGAGCGGAAGCGAGGCGGTGCTCAAGTTGTGCGCCAACCAGGAGCGCCTGCGCGCTGAGACAAGCGCGATGCTCGCCTGGGCCGCCGGCCCGGCAATCGGCGTGCTCGCTCACCGCCCAGGCGCGCTGCTGCTGCAGAGAGCCCGTCCCGGCAGGCCGTCACGGCTTGCGCCCTCGCGCCTGGCGCTGCTGCTCAACGCGCTTCACAGGCCCGACAACATCGGCGGACTTGGGCTGGGAGACTGGCGGGCGAGCGTCAACGCCGCCGTCTTGCAGGTCCCTTCCTTGCAGGCGCTCGGGCGGGAGCTGCTCAGAGAAGGGGAAGGGCGCCCGGTTCTCACGCTGCACGGCGACCTTCGGCCCGCGAACATCCTTGAACACCGCGGCGCCACCGCGGTGATTGACCCGGTCGGGATCGCCGGACCGCGGGAGCTGGATGTTGCGAGCGCCGGCCTTTACAACAACTGGGGGGAGGAGTCCTCAGCCCGAATCCGGCGCCTGGCGAAGCTGACCAAGACAGACCCCGCGTTCGCGCTTCGCTTCGGCCAGCTGAGCGCCATGTACGCCGCGCTCGCGCCCCGCTACTGACACGGTTGAGCGTCAGCCGGTTAGGGCTCCGTGTCCTCTACTAGGATCGCGAGTCGGTCACGAACTCGTGCGCGACGGCGGTCGTCGCGACGGTCGAGCGTTTCCCGTTTGCGAGGGCGACCGCCCAGGGGGCCAGCCCCCACGTCGCCATCCGTACTGGCTAGAGCGCCGCCGCGAAGGTCGCGTGAGGCGCCCCGAGCCCGCCGAGCTCCGACCACTCGACGTCGACGTGAACGATCCCCGCGAAATGGTCATCGTCGCAGACCACCAGGTGGTGGATCCGGCGCTGCGCCATCAGCTTCCCTGCCTCGGCAACCCCCGTGTCAGGCGTAACGGCCACGACGTTGACCGACATGTAGTTGCGAACGAACTCATCGTCGGGAGCGCCACCATCGGCAACCGCGGAAATCACGTCCCAATCGGTGAGAACGCCCGCTAGGCGGTCGCCCTCGCAAACGGGAAGCACCTTCACATGCGCCTCGTCCATCAGCCGCGCGGCGTCGCGGACGGTGTCCTCGAGTCGGGCGATGGGCACATCAGTGGTCATCAGGTCGCGGACGCACATGCGGCCTCCTCGGTGTAGGTGACGTCTCTGGAGTGTCACGCGCCCCGCGCGCACCGTCTATGTCCAGACGGCCAACTCGCCCCAATGACGCGGACCTCTCCGGCGCGCGCACACGGACCGAGGGACTCACCCGTGGGCGCGCTCTCGCCACTCGGTGCGTTTCTCGATATAGCCTGGCGGGAGGATCCCGTCCAGCTGCTCGACGACCTCGAGCCAGCGGAGCGCTGAGGGGTAGTCCTGGCTGTTCGCATCGGCGAGCGCGAAGGTGAGCGCGAGCTCACGCGCTTCGCGGTGGCCCGCCTGCACCTCTCGCGGATCGTCGCTGGACACTGGCTGGTCCTCCAGCGCCGTTCCCTCTTCGCGGCGCGCGGTTTCGGCGAGGTAGGGCCCTAGATAGCGTCCGGCGATCTTGGTCGGTGGCCACCACAGCGGGGTCGCGGCGAGCTCGCCGTGCTCGGGGAGGTCGCCGTTTATCGTCGCGCGGAGGTACGTTGGCGCGATGCCCGTCAGCAGCATTCCGCGCAGAATCGGCTGGAACGTTGATGGCTTGACTGCAGCTCCGAGGCGCGCGGCGATCGTCTCGACGGCTGCATCGGCCTGCTGGGTGGCTAAGCCGCCCTGCTTGATCGGAAAGGCGGTTGCGTCGCCGGCGGCGTAAACATTGTCCAGTCCGACGACTCGCGCATGGTCGTCAATCTCAATGAACCCCAAGTCATCGGCGGGAAGCCCTGCCAGACGCGGCCCCTCGAGCCTGGGAAGCGCGAGCACCTAGTCAACTTCGAAACTCTCGCCCGAGGTGAGCCGCAGAGCGCCGGGCACGAATGTCTCGGCCCCGGCGTTCACCCGCAGGCGAATGCCGCGATCGGCGAGCACATCTCGCAGCGCGCGGCTCGCGGTGGGCCCGAAGCTCGCGAGCGGCTGTTCCTCGGGCGTGAAGATCGCAATCTCGATACCGGTCAGATGCCGGTCTGCGACCCAGGAGGCCGTCAGCAGCGCCAGCTCGTACGTCGGGAGCGTCCAACTGATCCCGGCCGGTGCCGCGAAGGCGACCCGTGAGAGATCGCCACGCTCGAGCTGCGCGAGCAGCGCGCGAAACGATGCGACATCAGCGGCCCCCGTGAAATGCAGCGCACCCGGCAGCCACGCGCACCGCCGCGCCCCGACCGCGACGATCACGCAGTCGTACCACAACGTGGCTCCGCCGCTGAGCACGATACGTCCGCTGCCGGGCTCGACCGCTTCCAGCGATGCGACATGCAACTGCGAGCGATACTCGGCGGCTACCGCGGCAACATCAAATATGCGTGTCTGCGCCAGGCCGAACGGCTCCGCGACCGCGAGCGGCTCATAGACGAAGTGGCGGTTCGGAGCGACCAAATCCACATGGGGAGCCAGCCCGAGTAGCGCCCGCAGCCCCAGCAGCGCCTCGATCGCGGCCACCCCACCACCACAGATGGCGATGCGCCTCCTTCTTCTGAGCGCAGGCGGCCCTTGCTTGGGCGGCGCGGTCATTCGAAAGTCCTTGCTCCATCATGCCACGCGGAGCGAGACCGAACGATCCTCACTGCGGGGTTGCGAATGGCGCCCAAGCGGATCCCGTGCGATCGACGCTCAGCGCGCGGTGAACCGCGACAGCCGGGTCGAGAGTATTTGCTTCAAAACGCTGATCCAATGGTTACATGGCGTGTCCACGTCCTTCCAGTGCCATCTGGCCAGCCGGTGGAGTTGGATCTTGGCCGGTGGGCCAATGCCGTGATTTTCTGTTTCGCGGGCCGGCGTCGTCGGTTGGCCCGCGGGCCAATGACACAAGGACGGGCGCAGCGAACAATTGGCTGCGGGCGTGCGAGGTGAACCTGGCTGTGGCACATTCCAATCAGACAAGGAGTGTCAGGGCGTGATGAGCAGCGTGACCGTGGCGGCATCGCTCGCAGGCTGCCAGGCGGCGCCGCCTTCGCGCGCAGGACGCGTGGGCGGCGTATTTGTTCGGGCCGGGCATGATGCGCTGGTTAGTCGTGGGTGGGCTGAACCAGGGTGCTCGGGGTCGGCCGGCTTGATGTATACCGATCCAGGCCGCGGGCTCGGTCCAGTTGGAGGCGTCCCCCATCGGTTTGATGCTGGCGGTCGCGACACTCTTGGACGGGACGAGGAATCCGCTGACGATCCTCGTCAAAGCCGGCTCGTTCGGAAGGTCGTATTGGCGTCGTGAGTATGGCCGCTGTCGGCAGTCCGATCGCTGCCCGAACCTCGCATCAACGCCTTCAGGCTTGGGTGCGCGAGATCGCGCAGCTCACCCGCCCGCAGGCCGTCTACTGGTGCGACGGCTCAGCGGCGGAGTACGAACGCCTCTGCCAGGAGCTCGTCGAAGCTGGCACGATCGAGCGACTGTCGGACGCCAGGCGCCCCAACTCCTACCTCGCGCGGTCAGACCCGGACGATGTCGGGCGGGTTGAGGATCGGACCTTCATCTGCTCGGCCCGGCAGAACGACGCGGGGCCCACCAACAACTGGCGCGACCCGGCGCAGATGCGCGACCGGATAGCGGCTCTGTTCGGCGGCTCGATGGAGGGCCGCACGATGTACGTCGTGCCGTTCTCGATGGGGCCGCTCGGATCGGACAAGTCCTACATCGGCGTGCAGCTGACCGACTCGGCGTATGTCGCGGCGTCGATGCGGATCATGACCCGCATGGGCCAGCCCGCGCTCAACGTGCTCGCCGAAAGCGGGTCTTTCGTGCCGTGCGTGCACTCCGTCGGCATGCCGCTCATGGACGGCGTTCAGGACGTTCCGTGGCCGTGCAACGCGGAGAACAAGTACATCGTCCACTTCCCGGAAACGCGCGAGATCTGGTCATACGGGTCGGGATACGGGGGCAACGCGCTGCTCGGCAAGAAGTGCCTGGCGCTTCGGATCGCCTCGGTGATGGCACGCGACGAAGGCTGGCTCGCCGAGCACATGCTGATCCTCAAGCTCACCTCACCGCAAGGCGCGGTCAAGTACTTCGCCGCCGCATTCCCGTCTGCGTGCGGTAAGACCAACCTGGCGATGCTGGTTCCCACGCTGCCGGGCTGGAAGGTGGAGACGATCGGCGACGACATCGCCTGGATGAAGTTCGGCGCCGACGGCCGGCTGTACGCGATCAACCCCGAGGCCGGCTTTTTCGGCGTCGCCCCGGGCACCAGCGAACAGACCAACCCCCATGCGATGGCCTCGATCCAGCGCGACACGCTGTTCACCAACTGTGCCCTGAGCGACGACGGCGACGTCTGGTGGGAGGGCATGACCAAGCACGCGCCGAGCCATCTCATCGATTGGCGCGGCGATGAGTGGACGCCAGAGTCCGATTCGCCGGCCGCGCACCCGAACGCGCGATTCACCGTCTCGGCCGCACAGTGTCCGGTGATCGCGCCCGAGTGGGAGGACCCGGCGGGCGTGCCGATCGACGCGTTCCTGTTCGGCGGGCGACGCGCGACCGTCGCACCGCTGGTACGCGAGGCGTTCGATTGGCAGCACGGCGTGTTCCTCGCAGCGACGATGAGCTCCGAGAAGACCGCGGCGGCCGCGGGCACCGTCGGCGAGCTGCGATTCGACCCGTTCGCGATGCTCCCGTTCTGCGGCTACAACATGGCCGACTACTTCGCCCACTGGCTCAAGATCGGCCGACGGAAGGGCGCAAGGCTACCGAAGATCTTCTACGTCAACTGGTTCCGCAAGGACGCAGAGGGCGAGTTCCTGTGGCCCGGCTATGGCGAGAACTCGCGCGTGCTGGAATGGGTCTTCCGCCGTTGCGACAACGACGCCGAAGCGCGAGAGACGCCGATCGGGCTGATTCCCGGTCCTATGGATCTCAACCTCAGCGGCCTAGAACTCGCGCCACGCGCTCTGCACGAACTCTTTGAAGTCGACCACGCCGCCGTGCGCGCCGAGCTGCCACAGATCAGGGACTACCTGGATCAGCTCGGCGAACGACTTCCTGCCGAGTTCAGAACGCAACTTGCCCGCATCGAGCGCCGGCTGAGCGGCGAGTGAACGCACACACCTGACCGAACGCGGCAACACAAAGCACGCCAACTCTCGACGCGCCGGGCGCAGAACCAGCTGCTGTGCGCTGATGGCTCGCCCAGTCGTCAGGCTAGGCTCGAGCGTGGCCTTGTCCGGCCGGCGGTGGGCGTTGAGGTTGCCGGGACTCTCGCGGTCGTAGTCCGCCAAGGGCGGCCCGGACTACTGCGGATGGGGACGGTCGTTGCCTTCTCAGCATCAGCAACCAAGGGAGCGCGGAATCTATGGTCGGTTTCAACGTGGTGATCTGCGGCGGCGGGATCGCAGGTATTGAGGGTCTGTTGCGCTTACGTCGGCTGGCTGGCGACCGGGTTTCGGTGACACTCGTGAGCCCGCAGGAAGATTTCGTCTACCGGCCGCTAGCGGTGCGGGAGCCATTCGCGCTGGCGGACGTTCCTTACTATCCACTGGAACGGATCGCATCTGACACCGGGACGAGATGGATCAGAGACCGCCTGGAGCGAGTTGACGTGGATGCCTGCACCGTACATACCGCTGGTGGCCACGAGTTGCCCTTCGACGCGCTGCTGCTAGCGCTCGGGGCGGGGGAGTCCGCACCGTATGAGCATGCGCACGTATTCTCCGACCGCGACGCCGGTCAGAGCTTCCGCGAGATCGTGCGGGGCATCGAGCTCGGTCACATAAAGAGTGTCGCGTTCGTGCTCCCGGACTGGCCGGTGTGGCCCGTGCCGCTCTATGAGCTGGCGCTGATGACCGCTGAGCGGGCGCGCGGCACGAGCCGCGACGCGCAGATTACATTCATCACACCCGAGGGTAGGCCTCTGAAGGCGTTCGGCCAGGCCGCGGGGGATGCGATCCTGCATCTGCTTGCACAGGCCGGGATCAAACTGCACACCGGCGTGGTGGCGCGAGTGCCGGCTCCGCAGGTGGTGACGTTCGGCGACACGCGGCTGGAGGCTGAGCGGATTGTCACATTGCCAAGGGTCACCGGCCCTGCGGTGCCAGGGATTCCAGCGGGACCGGGCTGGTTTGTGCCAATTGATGAGCGCTGCCTGGTCAAAGAGACCAACGACCGTGTGTTCGCTGCGGGTGACGCGACCGACTTCGCGGTCAAGCACGGCGGCATCGGAGCCCAACAGGCCGACACCGCAGCCGCCGGCATCGCACATGTCGCCGGCGCAGGCAACCGCCCGCCACCTCTTCAACCGGTGATTCGCGGCATGCTGCTGACCGGCGGTCGGCCGCTGTACCTCGTTGCGCGCGTGATCGCCGGGCTCGGCTGGCGCTCGGAGGTCTCCGAGCAGCCGCCCTGGCCGGCCGATGAAAAGGTCGTCGCCGAGGAGCTCGGACCCTACCTCGCCAGCCTCGATGCCGCCACAGATCCGCCGCGCTGGCGCTAGCTCCACCCCTAAGCCGCTGATCGACGGTCGATCACGGGATCCACCGTACGTGTGGCGGTCGCGAGTATGCGACCTCGCGGCGGCGAGACCGGCCGCTCCACAGACGAAACCGGGAGTTGGCGACAGGCCTCGCCTTCCGGGCCCGCACAACGGCGCAAGCACCGCAATAGCGTTTTCGCCACAACGACACAGCCTGACGTGACTGGGCATCGCTCGGCAACCCGCGTGTTCGACAACCCCTCGGCGGAAAACAGGATCGCCCTCGCGCGCGCCACATCGCGGTGCGGCCCCGAGTAGGCCGCCGCGCGACGTTCAAGCTCACGCCGCGCTCATCGCCTGAGACCACCTGATGCGGGGGTCTCCGCGCCATCAACACCAGGATTCGTCACCCCCCCGGTCAAACCCTTCACGATCCGCCGCGTACTTCGGAAGACGCCCACTAAGGCCGGGAGGCGAGACCGGCCGGCAGGGCGGCGAGGTACGGGCCGAGTTCCTCGGCCACGACCTTCTCCTCGGCCGGCCAGGGCGGCTGCTCGCGCACCTCCGAACTCCAGTCCAGGCCGCCCACCAACTGCGCCAGCAGGTACAGCGGCTTGTCTCCGGTGAGCAGCGTGCTGCGAATGACAGGCATGAGCGGTTCCGGCGGTGGCGCGGCGCCGGCGAGATGCGCGATTCCTGCCGCTGCCGTGTCGGCCTGCTGCGCGCCGAGGCCACCGTGCTTGGCCGGTGAATCAGTCGCGTCGCCGGCCGCGAAGACGCGGCCCTCGGTGCCGGGCACGCGGCAGTAGTCGTCGATCGGCGTGAACGAGTCGGTGCCGGCGGGCAGTCCCGGCACCGCCGGGCCGATGATGCGCGGCAGCGTCACGATCCTGTCGGCGTGCAGCTCGCCGTCGTCGAGGCGCAGGCGCCCCGGCCCTGGAACGTCGGCGACCACGCCCGCCCGCAAGTGGATGCCTGCCGAGTCGAGGAGCCGCTCGATCGCGTCCCCCGCCGCCTGGCCGAATGCCGTCAGCGGCCGCGGCTCGGCGGTGACGAACGTCAGTCGCGCGGCGGTCGCGCGGCGGCGGGCACGATGCGCGGTGAGCAGCGCGAGCTCGTAGAGCGGCAGCGGCCACACAGAGCAGTTGGGAACCACGAACGCCAGGCTGTTAGCGCGGCCGGACTCCAGATCGCCGAGGATCGACGTGAACGTCTCCCCGCCGTTGCGATCGGTGAACAGCGCAGCGTGGGGATAGGGGTTTGATTCGCCGGCGCCCAGCGCCACCAGCAGCGCGTCGTAGTGGAGTTCACGACCGCTGCTGGTCAGGACCAGAGCGAAGCCGGGGTCAACGCGCACAAGCCGGTCGCGAACGTGCCCTGCGCCCGTCGGAGCGATCAGCCGCTCGAGCGGATAGCGACGAAGGCTGTCACGGCTGAAGGGCTCCAGCACCGCCAGTGGGCGGTAGACGAATTCGTCTGCCGGGCTGAGCACTGTGACCCGAACCCGGTCGCCCGCGAGCCGCTGCAACCTCAGCAGACCCTCGATGCCGGCGATCCCCGCGCCAGCGATGACCACGTTGCACACCGCCATCGAACTCGAGCTCCTTGCCCGCATGTCTTGACGGGGACGTCCCCGCCCGGTGGACCCCCCGCTCGGGAGCCACGGCTCCCGCCGCTCGTCGGCCGGCAGAGTCGGTGTGACCGCCGGGAGCGCACGAACCGAACCCGACCTCCGGCGGTGGCCCCCGGAACGCGGCCGTCGTGACGGCAGGCGACGATCGTAGCGCGCCGGGCCCGACCGCGACAGTCCCGCACCGCGCCGCAGGCCACAGCGATCGCCGCCGCTGTCGCCTTCCGGCGGCGCGGCACCGCGTTCTGCTCACCCTCCCGCTGAACCTCAGCCGCGAAAGTCCTGCTCACCCGCGTCAGCAACGACCCGTTCTTCGTCCCAGCTCGACGGGAGACACTAATCCCAGGTGCCCGGTGACCTCGAGCAGCCGGGACAGATCCCACAGCTGGTCACCTACCCCGCCCCGGACCAACCCCGACCGGCCGGTGCTCCTGTTCGACGACGAGGTTCCCGTGGACAAGGAGGTGTTGGCGAGGATCGTCGTGCGCCGCGAAAGAGAGCCGCTGTCTGCCGAGTTCGCGTGACGCGATGCGACGCGGCGGCGTGCTGGTGATCTGCTCCGGCAGAGCGGCCACGAGACCACACTCGCGGGCTTTGAGGGCCGCCCGGCACCCCGCCCCCGCTTGTATGCCGACTTTCCGGTTATGGGTTATGCCGACTGGGCGGTCGGTGATGCTCGTTTTCCCTGCGTAGCGTCGGGTTGTTGGTGAGCTGGTCGGCATAATCGGCGGGGTCGGTGGAGGCTTCGTGTCTTCGGTTATTGCGATCCGACAGGAGCCAGCGATGGGACGAAGGGTTCGCACTTGTGTGGTGCGGGGGCCGTTGGCGCCATGGGCGGCGGGGTTCGAGCGTTGGCTGGTAGCGCAGGGGCATTTGCCGTCGGCGGTTTTACACCGGTTGTGTCTCCTGGGTGCTCTGAGCCGTTGGCTTGAGCGTGAGGGGCTGGGCGCCGGGGAGTTGACTGCGGAGCGCGTTGAGCTGTTCTCGGGTGAGCGGCGCGCGGCTGGGTATGTGACGTGTGTTGATCAGCTCGCCGCT
>JADGPN010000404.1 GCA_017882465.1 Solirubrobacteraceae bacterium | reverse complement strand
CGCCTCGCGGCCGTACGCCCGAGGCGCCGTGCGTGCAGTCGCGCGCCGGGATACATGAAGGCGCCCTGCACCAGCCCGAGCTGGTTGGCGCGCACGAGTTCGCGTGGGAGATGCCCGGCAGCACCGGCCGGTCGCCGGTCCCGCCGTGAGAGCTGGTGGCGCAGCGCCTGTCCGGTCAGCCGCAACAGCTCGGGCGCGCACTCTGGGCGGTGGACGAGCACGCTGGCGTAGAACGCGCTCAGGCCGCGTCCGTAGGCGCGCATGTGTCGGCGCAGCGTGTCGTAGTCGCGCCGGTGGCAGTGGTGAACGATCGCCGTCGGCTGATAGGCGATCGTGCCGCCGGCCAGCAGCAACTCGCTCAGCACGGCGGTGTCCTCGCCGGCCTGCGTTGCGGTCCCGGCGCCGAGCGCGCAGTCGAAGCCGCCGATCCGCTCGAGCGCCGCGCGGCGCCAGGCCATGTTGCCACCACAGCCGAACGGCGGCAGCGGATAGAGCGGGCTCTGGTCATGCAGGGTGGACGGCGACAGCACCGCGCGCGCGAACCCCCGGCCCGTCAGGATGCCGTTGTACTCCTCGAACCACAGCTGGCTCTGCGTCTCGAGCTCCGAGGGGATGACGGGGCCGCTGACCGCGCCGGCCGCGGGCGCCTCGACGAAGCCCCGGGCCAGCTCTGCGGTCCACCAGCGGTCGAGGACCTCGTCGTCGTCGGCCCAGGCGAGGATCTCGCCGTCGGTGGCCTCGATCGCACGATTACGTGCCCACGAGAGGCCGGGGCGGGGCTGGGTCACATACTCGATGTCGCGGTGGCGGGCGAGCGCGGATACTATCCGCAGCGACCTGTCATCCGACGGCGCGTTGTCCACGACCACCGTCCGCAGGCGCGGGTATGTCTGGGCGTGCACGCTCTCCAACAGCGTCGCGAGCCCCTCGGGCCGATCCCGGGTGCAGATCGCCAGCGTCATCTCCGGTCCGTCGCGCAGTACCCGCTCCCGGCTGCGCAGGAAGCTCGGGGGCCGCGGCGGCTGGAGGCCGTCCACCGGCAGCTCACCGTCGAAGCTGAGCCCGCACTCCTCGATGCGCGTCCGCAGCTCCGGCTCGAGCTCGGCCACGATTGCGCGCGCAAGCTGCCGTGGCGTGAGGCCCTGTGCCGTGAGGAGCAGGCGCAGCATCCCGACCGGCTCAGTGAAGATCCTGACCAGCACGAAGGCTGGAACACCGGCGCGCGGCGATGCGATCGCCGGGATGACCTCCGCGAGATCACACTCGACGACGATCCCGGCCGGAGCGCGATCAGTGCTCATGGCGCAGCAGCTCGGCGTAGATCGAAACCGTGCGCGCCCCCACGTTCTCCCAGCTCGGCACGAGGTCGGCGCGGGAGGCGGTGCCGGGCGCGGCCAGGCGCCGGACCGCATCCGCGATCGCGAACGGCGATGCGCGCCGGGAGACGAACTCGATTCCGACGCGGCTGGTCAGGGCGACCGCCTCACGGTTCGCCGGAATGTCGGAGGCGATGATCGGGACCCCGGCGCAGGCCGCCGTGAGCAGCGTCCCACCCCACAGGCTCTCTTCCTTCAGGGTCGCGATCACCGACGCCGTGCGGAGCCAGCGATGCAGCACCTCGTCGCTCACCGCACCGAGGAACCGCACCTGGTCGGCGACCTGGAGGTAGTCGGCGTGCGCCTCCAGCATGCCGCGCCCGCGTCCGTTGCCGGCGACGACGACCGCGTAATTCGGTCCCAGCGCCGGCAGCGCCGAGATGACCCGGTGGATACCCGCCCATCGGGTCAACCGGTCGACGGTCAGGATCATCCGCCGCTTGACCCGGAACGGTTCCGCGCCGGCGATCGAGGCGGCGTCGAACCCGTTGGGAACGATGCGCACGGTGGCATTCGGTGCGTAGCGGCGCACCTGGAGCGCTTCGCTCTTGGAGATGCAGAGCACACGCTCGGCGCCGGACAGCACGCGATGGTCGAGGAGGTGACGCCGGCCCTGGACCAGGTTGCGCAAGCGCGGCTGGGCGGAGGCGTAGTAGTGCGGGGTGAAGATCACGTGGCGCGCCTCCCCCTCGGTCAGCAGCAGGGCGGGTAGCATCCGCTGGCCGTGCGCGTGGACGAGATCGAAGTCGCCCCCGTGATGGCGCAGGTAGGACCACAGCTGGCCCGAGAGCGCATAGTCGTGGGCCGGGATCCAGGACGGGAAGCGCCGGACCGAGATGCCCTCCTCGTCGGCCGGCAGATAGTCGCCATGGCCCGCGTACAGGAGCACCTCGACCTGTGCGCCGGCGTGAGCGGTAGCCGACGCGAGGGCCTGCACGTGACGGCCGAGCACACCGGCCGAGTGTCCATAGCCCGGGGTGAGGAAGGCGATCCTCATCTGATCCGGCTCCTCTCGAGCAGCGCGTCGAGCACGCGCCGCTGGGAGACACGGAGCCGCTCGAGCATGATCGTGCGCAGGATCCGCAGGCCGTCGCGGATCGCGCTCAGGTTGCTGAGTCCTTCCAGCCGGGGACGTTCGTAGCTCGGAACCTCATGGATCAGGAGGCCCGCCCGGGCCACCCGCACCGCCATCAGCGTCTCGACCTCGAACCCGGGGACGTCGAGGCGGATGTACGGCAGGCAGCGTGACCAGAACGCGTTGTAGCCGTAGCACAGGTCGGTGTAGCGCGTGCCGAACAGGGAGTTGACGAGCCAGTTGAGGAAGGCGTTTCCGAGCCTGCGCGTCGGCGTCAGGTCGCTGCTGCCGCCCCCTTGGGCGTAGCGCGAGCCTTTGACGAAGTCCGCACCGGCGCACAACGCCGCGATGAAGCGCGGGATCTCGCTCGGGTCCGTGGACCCGTCCGCGTCGAGCATCACGTCGCGTCGCCGGTGCAGGCTTCGAACCCGACGCTCAGCGCGTCTCCCTCCCCTTGCCCGTCTGATGGACGATCTGTACGTCGGGCCGCAGCCGGAGGGCCTCCTGCGGCGTGTCGTCGACCGAATGTCCGTCGACGATGATCACCTGATGGAGCCCGGCCGGCAGCCGGGAGAACACGTAGCGGAGGTTCCTGGCCTCGTTGCGGGCCGGGATCACGACGCTGACGAGCACCTGCGCCGGGGATGGCCGAACCGGCTGCTCGCGATCGGAGAACAGCTCGTTGTCAGAGGCGGGAGGCGCGACCGTCAGGTCTTCCGCGGCCGGCGGATCCTCGCCGGCCGGCGACTCTGGCTCGATCGTGATCTCATCGGGCACCGCAGGATGCACCGGCCAGTGACGACGCCGAACCCGGTACGCGTGCCGATAGTCGTATTTGTGCGCCATACACTCATCTGTCGGTGAGTGCGACGGACCTGCAAACCGTGCGGCTCCCTAGTCGTTGTTCGGGTTTCTACGCACCGACTGGCGCACAAGGCCCTCCCGGACAGCGCGCAGTGCCGCCTGAGTGCGGTCGGCGACGCCGAGCTTGGCCAGCAGATGGCCGACGTGAGTCTTGACCGTCTTCTCCGAGATCCCCAGCTCGAGCGCGATCCGCTTGTTCGAATAACCGCACGTGATCAGGTCCAGCACTTCGGCCTCCCGCCGGGTCAGCTCCGAGCCGGGCGCTTGCGTGGACGCTTTCGCGATCGTCTCGACCACCCGCGCCGCCACGCCGGGGTCGAGCAGCGCCCTCGCCCGTATGCGCCGCTCGCACTGCTCGGGCGAGCTCCTTCGGCTCCACGTTCTTGAGCAGGTACCCGGCGGCCCCGGCCTGGATGGCAGGCAGCAGCCGGTCGTCCTCGGCGAAGCTGGTCAGCACGATCACCCGGGTCTCAACCCGGCGGGTGGGGAGCTCGCGCATCGCCCCCAGGCCGGCCAGCCTCGGCATCACCAGGTCCATCAGCACGACGTCCGGGCGCAGGCGCTCGGCGGCCTCGATCGCCTCCTCGCCATCGGCGGCCTCGCCCACGACCACGATCCCGTCCTGGAGCTCGAGGAAGGTGCGCAACCCCTCCCTGACCACGGCGTGGTCGTCGACCAGCAGGACGCGGATGGGATCAAGCATCGCGGGAGACCTCGAGCCGGACGGTGGTCCCGCGACCGGGTGCCGAGCGGATCGTCACCGTTCCGCCGAGTTCCTCGGCGCGCTCCTCGATCGACGTCAGGCCGAGGTGGCGGGCGCGCAGCTCGGGATCGTCGGGATCGAAGCCGACACCGTCGTCGTCGACCTCGATCGAGAGGACACGGTCATCGCGCTCCAGCCGCACGACGATGCGCG
>JADGPN010000403.1 GCA_017882465.1 Solirubrobacteraceae bacterium | reverse complement strand
CTGGCTTCGCTGGCGCTCGGTCGGGACGCCGAGCGCGACGACGCGGATGATGCGGGGGTTGGTGCGCTCGACAATGCGCTTGATCACGCCACCCTTTCCGGCAGCGTCGCGGCCCTCGAAGACGATCGCGACTTTGAGGGACTTATGCTTGACCCAGTACTGCAGCTTGACGAGCTCCTCCTGGAGCGCCGTCAGCTCCTGGAGGTAGTAGCCCTTTGCGAGTTTGCCCTTCTTGCCGTGCTTCGGCCGCCGCTTACCGTTCATCGAGTTGAGGTAGGTGTCGGGCGGCGATTCGCGGCGCGCCTTGGAGCCCGCCTTCTTGGCCGTCGCCTTCTCTCCTTCGAGCTTCCCGTCCACCGCACGTGCTCCCGCCTTTGCTGCCATCTGTCGCTCCTCCACGAGGCCAGCGAACGCCCCGAAACGGGGCCGCGACCGCCTAAGTATCAACCCGCGGCTCAGACCGGTCAAGCAGTGGCGTTCGCCGTTATGAGTGCGGCTTGGTCGTCCCCGCGCGTGCGGGGGTGAACCCTCGAGCAGTGGAGGCGAAACCATGCTCACCGCCAACTCGACGTTCGGCCGGGAGGTGTTGCCCGTCTGGCTGCTGACACGTTGACGGTGCAAGCGGCGCCAAGAGGCCGTCTCGGGTAGAACTAGACCAACACATCGCCGCACAACTGCATTCGGCTCGGGCGCCGGCGTTTCGCCGGCGCTCTGAGCTACCCAGCTGTGGGACGTCAGAGCGAAGGAAGGAGAGGCTTTCAATGGCAGACATGGAGACGACTCCGGCCGGTGAGGAGACGCTTGAAGCCAAGCTCGAGGCGATGCTCGAGATAGAGAAGTTCGAGCCGCCCGAGGAGTTCCGGGAGGACGCGCTACTGAGTGACGCCTCGGTCTACGAGGAGGCCGAAGGCGATTGGAAGGGCTGGTGGACGGCTCAGGCCAAGGAGCTCCACTGGTTCAAGGAGCCGACGGAGATCCTCGACGACTCGAACCCGCCGTTCTACCGGTGGTTCACGGACGGCAAGATCAACGCCTCCTACAACTGTCTGGACCGCCATGTCCAGGCCGGCAACGGAGACCGGGTCGCCTTCCATTGGCGGGGCGAAGAGGGCGAGGAGCGCGATCTCACATACGCCGACCTGCACCGCGACGTGCAGAGGTTCGCCAATGCGCTGAAGGACCTGGGGATCGGCAAGGGAGACATCGTCGGGATCTACCTGCCGATGATTCCGGAGGTCGTTGTGGCGATGCTCGCCTGCGCCCGGATCGGCGCGCCCCACAACGTTGTCTTCGGCGGCTTCGCGGCGGACTCAGTCAGGGAGCGGATGGAGTTCTCGGAGGCGAAGGCTCTCGTCACCGTAGACGGGGCGCGGCGCAAGGGGAAAACCGCCCCGATCAAGCAGCAGGTCGACGACGTGATGGGCGACCTCGAGACGCTCGAGCACATCGTCGTCGTCCAGCACACGGGCGCCGACTGCGAGATGCACGATGGCCGCGACGTCTGGTTCCACGAGGTCATGGACAAGGCGGACGCTGAGTGTCCCGCCGAGGAGCTGGATGCAGAGCACCCGCTCTACGTCCTCTATACAAGCGGTTCGACCGCCAAGCCCAAGGGCGTGGTGCACACCACGGGCGGATACATGACGGGTGTCACCAGCACACACCGTTACGTGTTCGATCTGAAGCCCGACAGGGACGTGTGGTGGTGCTCGGCCGACGTCGGCTGGGTCACCGGCCACTCGTACATCGTCTACGGGCCGATGGGCAACGGGGCGACGAGCGTGATGTACGAGGGCGCTCCCGACTACCCCCACAAGGGGATATGGTGGGAGCTGTGCGAACGCTATGGCGTGACCCTCTTCTACACCGCCCCGACGGCGATCCGAGCGTGCATGAAGTGGGGGGTCGGGCACGTCAACAAGCACGACCTCTCCAAGCTGCGGCTGCTCGGCACCGTCGGAGAGCCGATCAATCCGAAGGCGTGGCTCTGGTACCACATGGTGGTGGGCGGCGAGCGTTGCCCGATCGTCGATACGTGGTGGCAGACCGAGACGGGCGCGATCATGATCACGCCGTTGCCGGGGATCGTCGCCACAAAGCCGGGCTCGGCGACGCGGCCGTTCCCAGGCGTCGCCGCCGACGTCGTTGACGAGCGGGAGGGCAAGCCGGTCGCCGACGGGCAGGGCCTGCTGGTGCTCAAGCGTCCCTGGCCGGCGATGCTGCGGACGCTGTACAAGGAGGACGAGCGGTTCGTCGAGACGTACTTCTCGAGGTTCGGCAAGGAGACATACCTCGTCGGCGATGCCGCGCGCAAGGACAAGGACGGCTACGTCTGGATCATCGGGCGGATCGACGACGTGGTGAACGTCTCCGGGCACCGGCTGTCCACGGCCGAGGTCGAGTCGGCGATCGTCTCACACCAATTGGTCGCCGAGGCCGCGGTGATCGGACAGTCCGACGAGGACAGCGGCCAGGCGATCTGCGCGTTCGTCACCCTGCAGGGGGAGGCGGTGGAAGGCTCCGATGAGTTGGTCGAGGACATCCGCGCCCATGTGGGCGTGCGGATCGGCAAGTTCGCGCGACCCAAGCGCATCATCTGGTCCGACGATCTGCCGAAGACGCGCTCAGGGAAGATCATGCGACGGCTGCTGCGCGACATCGCCGACGGTCGAGCGCTCGGCGATGTCACCACGCTGCGTGACCCGGACGTGATGTCACAGCTAGAGGACAAGATCAAGGAGGAGCAGGCCGAGGGCTGAGCGACAGCTCAACGTCGGCGCGCCGCTCTGAGGTTCACACCCCGAGCCGGCGCCCCAGCTCGGCCACGTGCCGACGCGCAACCGGGATCGTCTTCCCGCCCCCGAACCCAAGCTCCGCCGAGCCGCCGAACAGCGGACGAAGCTGGTCACAGGCGGGAGCCAAATCGACCAGAAAGCGAACTCCGGGTTCGACCCGCCTATGCGCTCGCAACACGCTCGCTCGCGGCGTGGGGGTCTCCTGAGTAACGGCGCCAAAGTGGCCAACAATGCATCCACTAATAGTGCTCCCGTTAGGTTCGGGTAGCGACATCATCGCCAGTACATGGATGACGCCGTCAACCAGCTTTGCGCCACCGGGCGCGAGATCAACGACGACGATCTGGCCCGCCTCTCCACGCTGCAGCACGAGCACATCAAGATGCTCGGCACCTTCCACTTCGCGCTCCCTGACGAACTCACCGCCGGCCAACGCCGCACGCTACGAACCAGCGACGACAGATGGGCTTAGCGTGCGTTCCTGTTCCGTTATTACCGGGAGGCCGTCTTGGCGTCGTCGGCGGGCTCAGCGGCCAGCGCGATGTGCTGGCTGAGCCGCCTCGCGGACAAGCTCCGCGCACGCGCGGACGTTGCGCACGTGCGGACTGCAGCATGATTCACGCGCCAGGGCGCACGAGTGATCGTGGCGGCGAAGTGCTGGACGTGGATAATGGTCGGCTCGATGAGGCTGTGGCCAGGCTCCCCGTTTCCGCTGGGCGCAAGTTACGATGGCGTGGGCACGAACTTCGCGATCTTCTCGGAGGCCGCCGAGCGCGTCGAGCTATGCCTGTTCGACGAGGAGGGCACCGAGACGCGCGTGCCGCTTACGGAGATGGCGGCGTGGGTGTGGCACGGCTACGCGCCGAACGTGGGCCCGGGACAGCGCTACGGCTATCGCGTTCATGGGCCGGATGATCCGGCTCGCGGTGTCCGCTGCAATCCGTCCAAGCTCCTGCTCGACCCGTACGCGGTCGCGATCGAGGGAGGGGTGCGTTGGCATGAGGCGCTTTTCGGCTACCGGATCAAGGATCCGGAGAACTCTTCGAACGACGCCGACAGCGCGCCGTTCATGCCAAAGTCGGTGGTGATCAGCCCGTACTTTGACTGGGCGAACGATCGGCCGCCGCGAGTACCGCTCGGCGACAGCGTCATCTACGAGATCCACGTCAAGGGGTTCACCCAGAAGCGCCTCGAGATCCCCGAGCAACTGCGCGGTACCTATGCCGGCCTCGCCCATCCGGCCTCCCTGGATTATCTGCGCGCTTTGGGTGTCACGGCGGTCGAGCTGCTGCCGGTGCATCAGTTCGTCCACGACGCGCATCTCGCGGACCGGGGGCTGCGCAACTACTGGGGCTACAACTCGATCGGGTACCTCGCTCCGCACAACGAGTACTCATCGTCCGGGCAGGAGGGTCAGCAGGTCCAGGAGTTCAAGTGGATGGT
>JADGPN010000402.1 GCA_017882465.1 Solirubrobacteraceae bacterium | reverse complement strand
ATGCTCGGGTCCCGCGCGCGTAGCCGGTGCGCAGCCTGGTTGCGCCCAAACGCTGTGTGGAGACGTAAGCGGCGGGTGGCGGGCTCGGGCTCGTCTCGGTCGCGCTACGCGATCCCGCGCCAGACACTGATCGTCCCGCTGAACCCTCCGGCGGCGAGGGTCCGTCCGTCCGGACTGAACGCAACGCTGAAGACGGGGCCGGTCCCGCCGTTGAGCATCGCAAGCGGCTTGTCGGCTGGCACGCTCCATAGCTGGACCGTTCCGGTTTCGCTGCCGGTGGCGAGAATCGGCTTGTGGGGAGCGAACACGACACTGTTGACAGGGCCGCTGCTACCGATGCGCAATGTCCGGATCAAGTGATGACGTTGCACATCCCACATGCCGACCGTCCCGTTGTCGCCGTTTCCGGCCGCGAGAGTCCGACCGTCGGGACTGTAGGCAACGCTGTTGACGAGGTGATGGGTCCGCAGCGGAACTCCGAGCGGCCGGCGGCTGTGTACGTCCCACAACACGACGGTTCCTCGGATGTCAGCGGCCGCGAGGCTGCGTCGATCGGGACTGAACGCGAGGCTCGCAATGGCGCCGGCGTGATTGTTGAGCTGTCCAAGCAGCCTGTGGCTGTCGACGTCCCACAGCTGGACGGTGCCATTGGCGCTCGCGGCCGCCAGGATGTGCCCGTTGGGACTGAACGCGACGCTGTAGACCGAGCCGGCGTGGGCCCGGAGCGCCGCGCCGAGCTGCCTTCGGCTTGGCGCGTCCCAGAAGCGAACCGCGCCGCCTCTGCTTCCCGCGGCGACGGTACGTCCATTGGGGCTGAACGCGACACTGTCGACGATGCGAACGAGCCCCCTTAGCGTCCCGGACAGCCTGTCGCGTCGAAGGTCCCACAATTGGACCGTCCCGTTTTCGGTGGCGGTGGCGAGACTGCGCCCGTTGGGACTGAATGCCACGCTGCTGACTGGGCCAGCATGACCGTGCAGAGGCGTCCCGGGCCCCACAGCAAGCGCGCGGTCAAGCGTCCGACCACTGCGACCGAGGCCAAGGCTGGCGGTAAGGAACACGGCCACCGCCCCGACCGTGACCGCTCGTTTGAGGTTGATGACCATTCGCCTCGACGCCTGTGTGCGAGGACGCCAATGCTAATCCCACTCCGGCAGTTCTGCAAATCGGCGCGCGAAAACCGGCAGAGCCAACGCTCTCGGGGCCATGCGACCGCCCTGCTCATCGTCACGCTCAAGACGCCGAGCGCGTGCGATGCCGGCGACATGGGCGCACGCCAGGACGTCGCGCGAAAGCTCCTGGGCCGAGCGGACGCCTACGCCCGGCGGGCTCCGCGCCTGGACCTTCGCCAAGGCGATCGTCGGCTCCCAGCGGGCCCGAAGGATCCCAGCGGCCCGAGGAATGAAAGCAGTCCGAGGATGCCAGCTGACACCCCAAATCGGGCGCAGGCTTCGCCGGGGCAGCAGGCGCGCGTCGAATGCAGCAGCAGTCGCTCGACGGAAAGAGGATCCATCCAAGGGCGCTGAGGCGCCGACAGACCTGCGCCGCGATGGGCAACCTGCGGCAGTCGCTCTCTCTGCTTCGAGCGGAAGCAGAGGTCCGGTCAGAGTGCTGGTCCTCGTCCGGAGCAGCGACGCAATCAGCGACGATGACGGCTACTGCTCGCGCAAGAGAAGCAGGCGCCGTCCTCCCTTTGGCGAGAACCAGGTGTGGACGCCCACAGCGCTTGACACCTGCTTCTTCGTCAGCGCGATGCTCGTGCGCCACCGGGTCGTGGCGCCGTTGAGCCGGTTCGCTACCAGGTGAACCCGAGGATCAGTTGTGCGGCTTCGACCGGGACATCGAGCTGAGGGCAGTGGCCGATCCCGTCGAGTAGCACCCAGTCGGCTTGGGGTAGCTCTTTGCGGTAGCGGGCGGCGGCCTGGGGCCAGGGCAGGAGCTTGTCGGCCGTGCCCCACACGATCCGCACCGGGCAGGTGATCCTCTCCGCGTCGAGCGTCCAGCCCTCGCTCAGAGCGTTCTCGATCAGCGGCGCAGCCGCCTTGCAGCTGGCGATACCGAGCATCTGATGCGCGAGCAGGTCGGCTGGGATGTGTTCGAAGTTGGTCGTGATCAGCTGCGTCGCGCGGCGCCGCCCTTGCGGCGTGGCAACGAACGCCGTGGCGCGCGGCGCCGCCGCCTTCACCTGGGTCTGCAGTTCCCGTTGGGCGCGCAGCAGATCCCCGTAAGACACATCTCCCGGCGCCCATCCGCCGGCCGGCGCGAACGCCACGACGCTTGCCGCCCGACCTCGCGCTGCGAGCTGCAACGCGACGTAGCCGCCGAGCGAGTTGCCGACGAGATGCGCGAGCTCAAGACCCGCCGCGTCCATCGAGCGTTCCACAGCATCGACGAACGCGTCTGTGCTGATCGTTCCGTCGATCGATGGGCCTCCTGCGTGGCCGGGCAGCGTCAGTGCAAGTACGTCGTGCTCGCGCTCCAGCATCGGCAGCACGAGTTCCCAGGTCCGCCACGTGTCCATGAAGCCGTGCAGACATAACAGCGGCGAACCCGTCCCTCCGCGGTGAGACGGCGTGAACCCCGAGAACATGCGCAGGACGCTACCGCCGGAACGACGGTCCGCGATTGCCGGCGCCTCCTGCGTGAGGTCTCGTGAACCGTACGTAAGGCTCTGCGCCTGCCGCCCACCTGCTTCCCCGACGCCACGAGCATCGGGGCGCGACGCGAGTCCTCCCTGCAACATGCGGACAGCAGGCGCGTGTGATCGACTGATGCGCCAAGTCGCTCGTCGTTCTTGGTTGGACCAGAGGGCTAACTCCTTGACGCGAGCGCGTCGGGCGCTGTCCGGCTCAGGTGGCCCGAGTTGGCTAGCGACAACGCCGGCGGTTCTGAGCGCACTGCGGTGGCCTTCGGCGCCCGGTCATATCCTGCTCGCATGGTCCATGCCGTGGCGCCGCGAGGAGAGGGAATGCTCAGGGTTGATCCGACTGCTCTCCTCGTGTCGTCCAGCAATACCGCGATCGCATTCTTCGCGAGGCGGGACCTGCTTGGCAGCGGTAGCGAGCCGGTCGGTGTTCTCTGGGATTTGCCGGAGGCCCGAAGAGTGGTCGCCAGGCAGAGTCAAAACGGTTCATGGCGCTACCCAGACGGCAGGCGCTCGATCCGATCTCAGGAGAACTACGACCAGCTTGAGACCTTTCGCCAGCTCGGGATACTCGTCGAGAAGTTCGGTTTCACGCGGCAGCATTCATCGATTGAGCGCGCGGCATCCTATCTCCTCTCGTTTCAGACCGACGAGGGGGACCTCCGAGGGATCTATGGCAACCAGTACGCGACGACCTATGTCGGCGCGATCCTCGAGTTGCTGATCAAAGCCGGATATGTAGACGACCCGAGGATCGCGAGGGCGTTGTCGTGGCTGTTGGCGATGCGGCAGTCTGATGGCGGCTGGGCGATCCCGGCACGCACCGCCGGACTCCGCTTCCCAGAGTTCATTGACGTCACGCTTCACCCGGAACCGCTCGCGCCCGACAGGTCCAAGCCGTCCTCGCATCTCGTAACCGGCATGGTGCTGCGGGCGTTCGCCGCCCACCCTGCTTGGCTCCAAGCGATCGACGTCCAGGGAGCCGGAGAGCTGTTGGCGTCACGCCTGTACAAGCGGGACACCTACGCCGACAGGGGCGAGGCCAGCTACTGGGAGCGGGTCTCGTTTCCCTTCTGGTTCACCGACATCGTCTCGAGCCTCGACACCCTCTCACGGCTCGGCTTCGATACCGAGACACCAACGATCTCCGCGGCGCTGGCCCGCCTGCGGGAGCTCCAGCGCCCCGACGGGACGTTCGCGTTCAAGCTTTTGAGGGCGAAGGACAAAAATCTTCCCTGGTGGATCTGCCTTGCCGTCTGCAGGATTCTCAAGCGGTGGTGACGCACGAGCTTTGGCGCCGTGGCGGGCAGCGACCCCGGTCCCGGGTCAGAGCGTTTGCTGTAGCTGCGCGAGGAGCTTAGTCGCGCGCTTTGCGACTGACTTGCGGGTGTCGGCCTGGTGGCGTCGCAGAATCGGTACAAGTTCGCGGCGTAGCTCTGGGTCATCGCGGGCGAACTGCGCGAGCGCGTGGAGCGTGAGATTGAGCACGATCCAGTCCTCGTGGCGCTCGAGGTTGCGTTTCAGAATAGCGACCGCGCGCGGGCGCTGCTGTGGGGTCAGCTCGATTTCGGTGAGAATCTGCGCCAGGTGCCATT
>JADGPN010000401.1 GCA_017882465.1 Solirubrobacteraceae bacterium | reverse complement strand
TTCGCCGTGGCCGGAGCGCACCGGCGTCAGCCGGACCGAGCTCAACCCGATCTCGTTCCTGTACCGGAGCGTCGCGACCCATCCCGACCGAGTCGCGGTTGTCCATCTCGACCGCCGCTACACGTATGCCGAGCTGGGCGAGCGCGTCAACCGCCTCGCGTCCGCGCTACGCGCTCACGGGTTGGGGTCCCACGACCGCGTCGCGGCGCTGTGTCCCAACGTGCCCTCCCTGCTGGAGCTGCATCATGGTGTGCCGGCGGCCGGTGGCGTCCTGGTCGCGATCAACACACGGCTGAGCCCGCCGGAGATCCGCCACATCCTCGAGCACTCCGGCGCATGCATGTTGTTCGTGGATGCCGAGCTCGAGTCGCTGGTCCCGGAGCCGCCTGCAGGCGTCGAGGTGATCCGCGTGGACGACAACGGCCACAGCACCGACCCGTACGAGCAGCTGCTGGCCGAGGGCAGCCCCGCGGGCGTGCCCTCACCTCTGCTCGATGAGGACGAGCCGATCGCGATCGATTACACGTCCGGCACCACTGGTCAGCCCAAGGGCGTGGTCTACACGTTCCGAGGCGCCTACCTGAACGCGCTCGGCGAGGTGATCGAAGCGGACCTCGGGCATCAACCGGTCTACCTGTGGACGCTGCCGATGTTCCACTGCAACGGCTGGTGCTTCCCGTGGGCCGTGATGGCCGCGAGCGGGACGCACGTCTGCCTGCGCCAGGTGGATCCGACGCTGAGCTGGCGTTTGTTCAAGGACGAGGGCGTGACCCACTACAACGCCTCGCCCACGGTGCAGATCGCGCTCGTCAACCATCCCGACGCGGCTCGGCTCGAGCGGCAGGTCACGACCCTGGTCGCAGGGGCCCCGCCCTCGCCGACGCTGCTGGCCCGCTTGGAGACGCTCAACATCCGCTCTGTGCATGTGTATGGGCTGACCGAGACCTACGGCCCGCAAACGGTGTCCGTGTGGCACGACAGTTGGAACCAACTGCCGGCCGAGGCTCGCGCCCGCCTGCGGGCCCGCCAGGGACAGCAGTACACCACCGCGGATATGGTCCGGGTCGTCGATGAGCAGATGCAAGATGTGCCGCATGACGCCGCCACGATGGGCGAGGTCGTGATGCGCGGCAACAACGTCATGTGCGGCTACTTCGCCGACGAGGAGGCCACCCAGGAGGCCTTCAGAGGCGGCTGGTTTCACTCCGGCGACCTCGCCGTCTGGCACGCCGACGGCGCGATCGAGCTGCGCGATCGCAGCAAGGACGTGATCATCTCCGGCGGCGAGAACATCTCCTCGATCGAGATCGAGCAGGCGATCACCGCGCACCCCGCCGTTGCAGACTGCGCCGTGATCGCGGTCCCGCACGAGGTCTGGGGCGAGCGTCCCAAGGCGTTCGTGACCCTCCGGGAGGGCGCCACGGCCAGCGAGGACGAGATCATTGCGTTCTGCCGCGAGCGGATCGCCCATTTCAAGTGCCCCGAGGCGGTCGCCTTCGGACCGCTGCCCATGACATCCACCGGGAAGGTGCGGAAGTTCGCGCTCCGCGAGCCTGAGTGGGCCGGCCACGAGCGCCGCATCAATTAGACGGGACGGAGCGGGACGGGGCGGCCGTGCTCTCCGGGGAGTCGGCGTCCCGCGCGACTTACGCTCCGACCTCGCGGCTGGAGTGCGGTCCGCGGTGGCCGAGTGCGCGAGTGGCCTCATCGGCGTTTCGATACATCCGCTGCGAGAGTCCCGCGTCCGCGAACGCGCGCCCGAGCTTGCGCCGCAGGAGGGCGTCGGCCGAGTAGCGCGTCGAGGACAGGGCATAGCGCCGCTCGTGGTCCCGGACCATCTCGAAGAACCGCGGTGCTGCGGGGCGACTGAGCTCAAAGTCGTCGTAGTTGACGATCAGGTCGACCTTACGTCCGAGCTCGTGCAAGCGGCCCTCGAGGACACCGGCCAGCATCTCCGCTTCGGCCGCCGTAGTCAGCAGCAGGCCCTCGAAGTTGATCGACACGAGATTGTCGTCCGCGCAGTATTTGACACGTTGATCGAGCGTCAGCGGTGAGCGCTCACCCAATCCAAGCCGTGCGTCGGTAAAGATCGCCGCGTCCATCTCGCGCAAATCGGGTGCAAGCTGGGGACGAAAGCCCATGCGCGCGAGCACATCGCGCTCCAGGTCCACACCAGGCGCGAGCTCGATCAGCTCCAGGCCCTCATGCCCCAGCCGCAGGACGCAACGCTCGGTGATGTAGAGCACGGACTGACCTCTCGCATTGGCCTGCGCGCCGTTGAAGGTCACGACCCCTACCTCGTCGACGAACTTCGCCACCGTGCCGTCACGCCAAATGCGTAGCCGGCCGTCGCCGACCGCGACATCGGCGCCCGCGGTGAACGTCCCGAGGAAGAACACGCTGCTCGCGGCCTGGGTGATATTGATGAACCCGCCGGCGCCGGCGAGCCGCCGGCCGAAGCGGCTGACGTTGACGTTCCCGTGGCGATCGACCTCCGCCATGCCAAGGAATGCTTGATCCAGCCCCCCGCCGTCGTAGAAATCGAACTGATAGGGCTGGTCAACGATCGCCTGCGCGTTGGCGGCCGCGCCGAAGCTCAGGCCACCCGCGGGCAGGCCGCCGATTGCGCCTGCCTCGACGGTCAGGGTGATCGTGTCGAGGATCCCCTCCTCGCCGGCCACCATGGCAATGCCCTCCGGGATCCCAATCCCAAGGTTCACGACGGAGTTGATCTTCAACGCCATCGCCGCGCGCCGCGCGATCACCTTGCGGGCGTCCAGGGGGGCCGCGCCAGTCGCCTCCACCTCCGCGTGTGTCCCGCCGACGTAGGCGGAGTTGAAGCCCTCCGCGAACGTCTGCATCTGAGCTGCGGCGTCTCCGACGATCACTCCATCGACGAAGATTCCGGGGATCCGGACGTCGCGCGGCGGGAGCACGTGGCTCGTCGTGAGGCGCTCGACTTGCACAATCACGATCCCGCCCGAGTTCCTCGTCGCCTGGGCAATCGAGAGCGAGTCCAGCGTGGCGGCCTCATGCTCCATCGTGACGTTGCCTTCCTCGTCGGCGGTTGTGCCGCGCAAGAACGCCACGTCGAGCGGGCGAGATGGATAGAACAGAAACTCGTCGCCGTCGAGCTCCATGACCCGAACCACCTCCTCCTGAGACACAGCGTTGAGTCGACCGCCGTCGACCCGCGGGTCCACGAACGTGCCCAGCCCGACCCGCGTGATCAGTCCCGGCCTGCCGGCGGCGGCCTCCCGGTAGAGGTGCGACACCACGCCCTGCGGCAGGCAGTACGCCTCGATCCGGCCGTCCAACGCGAGCGCGCCTAGCGCAGGAACGAGACCCCAATGCCCCCCGATCGCGCGCCGGATCAGCCCCTCACGCGCAAGGTGGTTGAGCCCGCGGGCGCCGCCATCCCCCTGCCCCGCGGCGAACACGAGCGTCAGATCGCGCGGGCCGCGGGTCTCGCCAAACCGTTTCGCCAAAGCAATGAGCAGCTCCTCCGGAACGGCAAGCCCGACGAATCCGCCGACCGCCAGCGTGTCACCATCGACGATCAGATCAACGGCCGCCTCGGGCGTCATGACCTTCCCGCGTCGCCTAGCCGTCACGGCGGTGCTGACTCTCGGCATATTTCAATCTCCTCGTGGGACGCCGGTCCCTCCGGCGCAGAATCCCGATGGCGGGAATCCACGGACGGCAAGCGGGTGCCAGAACCTCGCGATTCAAGTGGACCCGCGCCTCAGAACCCGACCGTCGGCGTGTCTTGATGCGCGGCAAGCCGGTGGTCAGCGGCCGTCCGCATCCCAGCCTACTCTCCTGTGCAATCGACTGGGAGTGATCGTCGTTGAGCGCCGGCGGCCGATCACCCGGCCTTGTTGAGACCGAGCGCGCTCGGCGCCACCCGGACGGTCCCGCGGTGGGCGATCCAGGACTTGACCTGAAGTGTCCGTTTCGTGTCCGCGGCCTGGGCGGTGGTCGACGTGCTGACCATCGGGAAGCTCGGGACGGGCGCGGGGCAGCTGGAGTACTACGAGCGGCAGGTCGCCGCGGGGGCTGAAGATTGCTACGCCAGGCGGGGCGAGACTCCGGGTGTCTGGCTCGGGGCCGGGCTCCGGGCGCTCGGGATCGATGCGGGCGGGTCGGGGGACGGCGAGGGGTTTCATGGCGCTGATGCGGGGCGTGCATCCGGTGGATCGAGCGCCGCCACCTTCGAGCCGGCCGTCATCGGACGCAGCACCGTG
>JADGPN010000400.1 GCA_017882465.1 Solirubrobacteraceae bacterium | reverse complement strand
GCTGTTGACTACCTTGTCCCCATGGCCACCGCCCACACCTCCGACGCGGGACAGACGCTGCACTCGAACGACTGGTGGGAAGACGCCATGGACGCGCTCAAGGCAGCCCAGGCCACCCGCGGACCCGTGGCCGAGACGCGGGCACGCAAGTACGGCAACTCCTACCGAGAGCGACGGGCGGCGATGGTGTTCGACGTCGTCGCCAGTCGGCAACGCGGATACCTCACGAGGGTCCTGCCCATGGTCGAACGCTTTGAACGGCGCAACTTGACTCTCATCGACCTGGCCGAACTGGGGCCGGGCGACGATCACGGTCTCCGGTCCGGCGAAGCCGACACCATGCAGTGCGTCGCCGCCGGCCTTGTTCGGTATTCCAGCGAACATGGCCTCTCTGAGGAGGACGGCGTGAGGGCTTGGGCGGTCGGCGTCGGTGAACTGGAGCACGCACCCGACCTTGATCCGTATGTAGGTGCCGTCAAGGGCATAGGTCCGGCGCTGTTCGCCTACATTCGAATGCGGTGCGGAGCGGACGCCCTCAAGCCCGACCTTCGGGTCTATCGCGCCCTGCGATCGTTCGGGTTCAAGGTCCCACGCGACGAGCACGCCCTGCTCATCGTGAGCGCCGCCGCCGCAGCAGAGCTAGGGATCTCCCGGCTCGTCCTCGACCAGATGCTGTGGTGGGACGAAAGTCCGCCCACCTGACACGCGGGTTCGAGCCACCGGTCGGTGCCGTTGACCATGGCGTCCCGCAAGCGACGTTCCCCTCAGCTCCCCGGTTGACGCCGTGCACACTCGGCCACGAGGCGAATCTGTCCTTGTCACGGGAGACACTCTCCTGAGTGTGTTCTCACGAACAGGAGGCAGGACTCGAGTTGGCAGACCTCCTCGGTCTTTGCAGCGTCCACCGACGGCGTGGGCGGATGATGGGGAACTGCACTACAACTTGAAGTGGTGAGCGAAGGAGGCGATGGCATGGGCATGGGCATGGGAGAGCTTGCGTTCGACACCGACGGCAGTCTGACCGTCGAGGGTATGAACCGGCTGCTGCCCTTCATCTACAGGGGCGACACGACCCCCGCGGCGTACATCGAGAAGATGAGCGTCACGGACCCGGGCGAGCAGGAGCAAGTCAGGAGCTTCTGGGCGAACACGCTCGCGTGGATGGCGGCGAACCCGCTCCAACCGGGGCAGTCCTACGACGTCGGGTACGTGTGAGTTGAAGACGATGGGACGGGCGGCAGCCCGGCCGTCCAGCGGCTCTACCCAACAGGACTGGCCAAGGGCAGCGGCAGAGTCGCGTGCTATGCGTCTGTCCTCATGACTTCGATGGCGCATCGTGGGCCCGTGGCCCTGGCGAGTCGCCTGTCGCCGGTGAGTAGGGGTGCCTGGAGTGCCTCGGCGAGGGCGACGTAGGCGGCGTCGTAGATCGTGAGGTTGTCGCGCAACTCCCAACAGCGGGCCAACAACGGGGTGTGCCCCACACGCTGGATGGGCAGGTCCCGTAGATCGTCCATGGCCTGCCCGACCCGTCGGGCATCAAGGTGGCCACCGCGGGCCAGCCCGCGCCACACCGAGGCCACCTCGAGATCGATCAACGCCGGCGCGGCGAGCTGTTCGCCACGCAGCCGGTGCCGGATCAGGTCCCCGTCCGGGCCATCATCGAGCAACCCGACGGCCAAGACGCTGGCGTCAATGACGAGCACGTTCGAACCGCAACGCGCTCACCGCATCAGCCAAAGGCAGCGAGCCGCCCGCACGACCGCCGGCCCGATCCAGCACGTCGTCCAGCGTCGGCTGCGACGCTTCGGCGATCAGCTTCGAGCGCAGGTACTCCTGCAGCGACTGGTGTGCCGCGCTCGCTCGTTGCCGCAGCACCGCGTGCGTGTCGTCGGGAACGTCCTTGATCTGAATGTTCGGCATGGAGCCATTATGGCGCCGACAGCGCCAATATGGAAGCATGCGCTATTCGGCGCTTGCCGATGGCCCGTACATGTCCGCTGACGTCAGCGGAAGGTGATGATGGCGATCGCGGCGTAGTGGCAGCCGGCGGCGAGCACCGTACAGGTGTGGAAGATCTCGTGGAACCCGAACCATTTCGGCCATGGGTTGGGGCGTTTGAGCGCGTACACGACGGCGCCGCCCGTGTAGATCAGGCCGCCGGCCCCGATGAGGCCGATCACGAGAGGGCCCCCGGCCGCCCAGAGCGGGACGATCCATGCCACGGCGGCCCACCCCATCCCGATGTAGAGCACCGTGTACAGCCACCGCGGGGCCCCGAGCCACACGATCCGGAACAGCACGCCGAGGATCGCCTCGGCCCAGATCAGGGTCAGCAGGAGAACGCGCGATGTACCGGTCAGCAGGAGGAGCGCGAGCGGCGTGTACGTGGCGGCGATGAACACGTAGATGTTCGAGTGGTCCATCCGCCGCAGGATCGCCGCGCCGGTCTTGCCCCAGCCGAACCGGTGATACGTGGCGCTGGTGCCGAACAGCAGCAGCGCCGCCGCCAGGTACACCGCGCCGCCGACCCGGCCCAGAGTCGTCGTGGCGAACACGATGAGCAGGATGCCGCCCACCAACGACAGGGGTACGGCGCTGGCGTGAAGCCATCCGCGCAGCTTCGGTTTGATGTCGGCGCTGAGGTCCTTGGCGACCTCCTTCACCGTGTGATCCGTGGGTGTCTTGGGTGCCATGAGCGCCTCCTAGGCCACAGTGCGACCGTAAGTTACGGTTCCGTAGGTTCAGCATACTCGGCTGGACTTCCAAGACCCCACATGGAATTGGGGCCTATCGTGTTGCCGTGGCTCAACGGGACGGTTTCCGCGATTGGCTCGACCGGTTGCACCCGGCGGGCCTCCTCTACAGCACGTACGAGCAGCGGCTGATCGCCGAGCTCGACAAGGCACGTCTCCCCAAGCACGTGGCCGTCCTCGCGGACGGCAACAGGCGCTGGGCTCGGCTGAACGCGCCGGGGGAGACGCTGATCGCGGGCTACCGCGCCGGCGCCGCCAAGCTCAAGGAGTTCGTGAACTGGTGCGACGAGGTCGGCCTCGGTTTCGTGACGCTGTGGGTGCTCTCGACCGAGAACCTGAGCCGCGCCGACGACGAGGAGTTCCAACCCCTCCTCGACGTCATCGCCACCCTCGTCGAGCAGCTGTCGGAGACGAAGCGCTGGCAGATCCGTACGGTCGGAGCGCTCGACCTGCTCCCTGACGACATCGCGGATCGGATGCGCACCGCGTGTGCGCGCGCCGAGGCGAACACGGGGATGATCGTGAACATCGCCGTCTCGTACGGCGGGCGCCACGAGATCCGTGACGCGTTGCGATCGCTGCTCGCCGAGGAGTCGGAGAAGGGGTCGACGCTCGCCGAGCTCGCCGAGACGCTCGAGATCGAGCACATCGCCGACCACCTGTACACCGCGGGTCAGCCCGATCCGGATCTCATCATCCGCACGTCCGGGGAGCAGCGGCTGTCCGGCTTCTTGATGTGGCAGTCGGTCCACTCCGAGTACTACTTCTGCGAGGCGCTGTGGCCCGACTTCCGCCGCGTCGACTTCCTCAGAGCGCTACGGGCGTACGGGCAGCGAGAGCGTCGTTTCGGTCGCTGACGCTGCGCTGCCACACGTGCCAGAGCAGCGCCGCCAGCACGAACGGAGCGAGCTGTACGTCGACGACGAGGGCGATCACGCTCGCGTACGGCAAGAGGAACATCAGCACGAGCAGCGGCTTCTCGCCGCGCCGGAACCCCTTCGCCACCCCGGTCGCGACCAGCCAGCAGAGCGGCAGGGCGAGCCACGTGAGGTCGTACATCGCGTAGTAGGGCGTGGCGAGGAACGTCGCGAGCACAAGGCCTGATCCCGGAAGGGCGACGGAGCCCACACCCTTGGCCCGCGGCCGCCACAGCCGGTACACGACGACCGCCGCGAGCACGGAGATCGCGCCCTGGACGATCCAGGCCAGCACGTTCGGGGCGCCGAGGGAGAGCAGCCAGGGGTACGGGGCCGGGAACATCCACACCGGCAGGTGCTTCAGCTCGATCGCCGTCGCCACCCAAGACATCGAGTCGCGCCACGCGACCAGAGTGCCCCAGCCGAGGATCGCGGCCGGCACGAGCGTGACGGTGATCGCGGTCACCGCGGCGGTCAGCATCGTGCGCCAGGCGCGAGCGGCGAGCAGCGCGACGGGGAACAACAGGGCGAGATGCGGCTTGATCGCCAGCAGGCCGATGCAGACACCCGCCCAGACAGGATGC
>JADGPN010000399.1 GCA_017882465.1 Solirubrobacteraceae bacterium | reverse complement strand
ACCGCGTCAAACGGCGAGATAGCCAAACCGTCGTTGCCCGTCCGGCGCGCCCAACCCCGTCAAGTCGTGCCCTCGCCAGCTTACGCCCAGCCGGTATCGAATCGATCCGGGAACTCACCGCCAGCACAACCAGAGCAGGCCCACGAAACGCTACCCCGCTCCCGATTGAACAGTTTTCCGGTCACGCCCTTCGGGCTCCAGATCGCGATGTTCTTCAGCCGCACCTACAGCCGACTCTTACGGACCGGCCTGGCGGAGATCTGCGACCCGATACCAATCAACACCCCGCTACGCCGCCACTTCGACCGACTCGACCAAGCGATCGGCGACCACGTCGACCAACTCAACCTCGCCGCCTGAAACTTGACTCATCCCTCCCGGCTTCGCCGGGTCAAGCCTCCTAGTGCAACGGCGAGACGACGGGCTAGTCGGCCGCGAGCGGTTGCGGGCTGACGTTCTGCCACACGATGCCGGAGATACCCTCGATGGTGTTGATGCCGTCCTGCTCGGTGGCGTCTCGAGTCAGCACCGCGATGTAGTAGCGCCGGCCGTCGCCCTGCACGATACCGATGCTGTTGACAACCCATGGCGCGTGGCGGTGCGGTAGCCAGCCGTTCTTCAGCGCGACCGTGACGCCGGTGAGGGGCAGGCCACCGGAGACGCCCCACGCCTCCCTGGAGCTGACGTGCTCCATCAGGTAGAGCTCGTAGCTGCGCGAGTACGCGGTCAGCAGCGAGTCGGGTTGCGCCAGTTCGGCCAGCAGCCGCAGCTGGTCCTGGGCGCAGGTCAGCGTCAGCCCCCAATGGCCGTGCGGGTCAAAGCTGGTGCAGCGCAAGCCGATCCGACGGTTGTAGACGGCGATGCCGGCGGCGGCGCCGTCTGCGTTCCACAGCGAGGTCGCGGCGTTGTTGTCTGACTGCTCAATCATCGCCGTCGCTAGCGAGCGCTCGTGGGCGGAGAGCCGCCCGTGGGTTTGGTACAGGCGCGCCTCCAGGATGTCGACCTTGATGATGGAGGCGGTGTCGTTGCGCATTCCCGGGCCGTAGAGCCAAAGTTTCTGGGCGTCGGCGTCGTACACCGCGACGGTGACCGCGCCGGGGCGGTCGGCCAGGTAGGCGGCGATGCGCTGCTCCAGCGACGGGGGCGTCGGCGTGGGCGTGGGCGTGGGAGCCACCGGTGCGCCGCCGGCCGCTTGCGCGCCGCCAGCTGCCAGCAGGCCAAGCGCCAGCAGGCAGAGGACGAGCCAGCGTGTCAGTCGCGCAGCAGCTAAGGAGAGCTTCATGGACGCGGGATTATCCACAGTCAGATGGACGCCTTGTCAATAGCCAGATGGCACAACTCGTGCGTGTCCGCCGGGTGGCGAGCGCGGCTTGACGGCTGCTGAACCGCCGACGACGAGCAGCATCCGCCCTGCTCGCGGATCGCTATGGAGGGCCCTCTCCTTGGGTTGCTGTCCCCAGGGGCAAAGTAGCCGCGACAGCGGCAGTGGAACCTACGCGGCGACGAGCGCGAGGTCGAGCCGTGTGTCCATGTCGAGGTGGAAGTTGCCGTAGGGGTTGATGTTGGACCAGAACAGCGGTGTGTGAGGCCGCGCAGATCGGCGTCGGTGAGTCGGCTGGCCCATTCGGGTTCGGCGAGGACTTGCTGGAGCAGCAGTGTGTTGATGTGCACGAGCGTGGCCTGGAGCAGGTGCAGGGCGCGATCCTCGAGATCCCCGAGGACGCGTGGGTTCAAGCGCTCGACCAGGACGGATCGGCCCGCAAGAACGGTGAGGTCGCGGAGATCACTGACATGGTTGATCTGTCCGCCTGGCCAGGTTGATCGTGCGGCGTGAGACCAAAAGGTCGAGCCGCCAGTGACTACGCTTACGACGCGCTGTGGCGCCTCACAGAACTTGAGGCGTCTTCTGCGTCGCGGACCTACGCTCGATAACTGTCCCTATGACGTTCTGCCTGCAAGATCGAAGACTTCTTTGATCAGGAGATGACCTCTTCAAACGGCTGATCGCCGCGCTTGCCGGTCGCACGGTTGCTCTCGGAGGTCCAGATCGACGGCATTTTCAGGCTCGCGGAAGCGAGCTGGGCAGCCGGCCGGCGAGGGCGCGACGATCTGAACTGAGAGCGGCTGTCATCGTGGTTTGCGCCCGGTGTCGGCGAGGAGCTTGCGCCCGTCGGGTCGGAGCTCGCCTGTCGGGGAGACGTGTCGGTAGAGCGCTTGGCTGGTGACCCCGAGGCGCGTTTGTCGAGCGGCGGCGGACGGACAGCCGTTCAAACCCAATGAACAAAGACAGCCCCGGCGTTCGGTTCTCGCCGCCTCGGGTTGGCGTCAGACTGGCCTTGCCGGCTCGACGGAGCTGCATATCGCGGCTTCGTCGAGGTGCCGGTCCAGCGTCTAACAGGAGCTGCACATGGAATGCCGGCTAGGAATGACGCAACATCGAGGGCGATCTCGCAGGATCATGGCGGCCATTCTGCTCGCTGGGCTTGCCGCGTTCGCGCTTCCAGGTCTGGCGCCGAGCACCGCCGGGGCTGCGACAGTGCATCGTGACGAGCTGATCCCGCTCTACGACAACGCCAACCCGGTCGACTGGAAGACGGCGTGCTCGCAGAGCAATGGCTCGCACGGCGGGTCGTACATCATCGCCGATCCCTTCCAAGGTAAGGGTCCTGGGAGCGGGCCCGTGCAGCCCTGGTCAAACGTGATCACGAACTGCTACCGGTACGGGCGAGCGTCGGTCATCGGCTACGTGTGGACGAACTATGGAAGCGGGGGCACGGCCAGCATTCCCGCGATCGAGCAGCAAATCAACGAGTGGTACGCCTACTACCCGCGTAGGATCGCGGGAATCTTCTTCGACGGCGTGTCCGACACGGTCCCCGGCACGACGACGAGCAACAAAGCCTTCTACCAGACGCTCGCCTCGTACGTGCACACCCACGAAGGCAACAACGACGAGGTCGTGTTCAACTTCGGTGCAAACCCAGGCTCAGGGTGGATGCTATCCAGCAGGGACACCAAGAACGCGGACATCGTCGTTACCTTCGAGGGCTCCTACAACGATGCTGGCTACAACCCCTACACCGCGTGGACGCAGGCGAGCTGGGAATCGGCCTATCCCGCTAACGACTTCGCGGCGCTCATCTATGACGCGCCCGACGCCACGGCCTGCAGCTCGCTGTCCCTCCAGCATCTCGGCTACGTATACGTCGGCACCTGGTACGACACCCTGCCGCCATTCTGGAATCAGTTCCTGAGCACCTGCTAAGAGCGTGGTCGCGTGTTGACCGCGTGTGGGGCGACACCGTTGATGACCATGAGGGCGACGCCGGATAGTGGACGACGGCTTGCCGTCGGGCGCTTCGCAGCACGTCCCCGCGCCGTCTAGGCTCGTCGGTGGATTTTGAGGCGAACTGCGAGCGATCGTCAAACGCCGTCGGTCTACATATTTATATCCGGCGTGTCCGGTCGTTCCGCACACTAACGCCGCGCGGGCGTGCGGAACGATCCGGATCGACTACCGGCCTACGCCGACCGAGCATTACACACGTAATATGTACGTGGTCGGCGCCGCGGTCGGTGCGGTGCGCGACCGCGTTGCGGGTCATGCGCCGCTACCGCGACGACCAGCGAACCCCATGTGGCGGAAGCAGCTGCTATCGCACCTACGGTGACGGCTGGACATGCGATGCGGTGACGCCGGGCCAGTGGCCGGTCATCCAGGAGTGCTACCGCGGACGCGCGCGCGTCGTCGGCCGTGTGCACTCGCTGATCAAAGGGCCCCGCTAAGTCCGGCGAAGATCGACCGTTACCGTCCCGGACGCTCGGCGCGCCTTCCGTACCGCTTCGCCGTAACGGGGGCTATCGAGCGAGCCGGGGAGCTCCGGCGAACGTGCCGATCTCTCGACGCTGCTAGCCAGCACTGCGTCGCCGTTCGGCACGCTCAGCGAGCATCCGCGCCTCCCTTTCGGCGGTCCAAGGCTTTCCTGCCGCCCGTCGCTTCGCGGCAACCTGAGCGACGATCCGGTGATCCCGCTCGACTTCAGCCGCCTCCGCGGCGTCCTGTCGGCGCTGCAGTTCGCCTTGTTGCTCACCGAGTGACCACGAAGCGATTCTTCGGTCCTCATCGCTGAAGAGCCCCCGGATCGGCTCAGCGGCAGTCACCACCATGTCCTCGAAGGAGATGCCGAGGCGACCCGCCTCAAGCAGCGCGTTCCACCCCTCGGACTCGCCCGTTTTCCGAAGCACATCCTTGATA
>JADGPN010000091.1 GCA_017882465.1 Solirubrobacteraceae bacterium | reverse complement strand
CGTCGTCGCGGCGGGCGTTGCACCTGCGCTCGTGATGGGTGCCGCGATGATCGCGCGTCCGATCGAGCCCGGCGTCCGGCCGAAGGCGCGCTGAGCACCTCCTCGGGATCGACGGTGAATCCTCTCGGGAGCGACGGCGCCCGCCCGGCCCGCCCGGCCCGCCCGGCCCGCCCGGCCCGCCGACACCCGCCCGACCGCCGAACCCGCCCGGCCCGCCGGGGCCGCCCGCGGACGCGCTGGCCGGCCCGCCGGTGGGGAAGGTGCCATTGGTGGCGTGGCCCAGCGTCTCAGCGGCCCAGGTCGCCGGGGCGGCCGTCAGCGCGGCCAGGCCGACGGCAACCAGGATCGCCCGATTCCGGGGCGAGAGCTTCAGCGCCAGCAGGACCGCACAACCGCCGGCGACCGCGATGCTCACCGGCACCGCCCACGACAGGGCGCCGTTCAGCTCGCCCAGAACGATGAGCTCGGTGAGCACTCCGGCGCCGATCGCCAGTGGCGCGATCACGCGCGCCGAGCGCTCCGTGGACAGCATCATCCCGGCGCCGGCGCCGATCAGGGCGGCCGTGAACGGAGCGAGCAGGGAGACGTAGTACGGATGGAAGATGCCGCGCGCGAAGCTGAACGCCACCGCCGAGGTCAGGAATGCGCCGCCGACCACCATCAGCCAGCCCGTGCGGGCGTCGCTGCGCCGCAGTCTCGAGGCGACCAGCACCGCGAGCCCGGAGATGAGCGCGAAGCCGATCAGCCAGCCGGCCTGATCGCCGAGGCCCTGCTGCAACAGGCGGAACGGCCCGGTCGCGCCGCCGAACATGGTGCCACCACCACCGAAGCCGCCGCCGCCGCCGAACGCCTGCGGTCCGCCCGACTGGCCGGCGATCCGCCCCAGGCCGTTGTAGCCGAAGATCAGCGAGAAGATGCTGTTGTCGCTGGTGCCCGATATCCACGGGCGGTCCGCTGCCGGCGTGAGGGCCACGAGCAGAGGCCAGGCACCCCCGACCACCACCATCGCCGCCGCCCCCGCGAGCAGCTGGCGCAGCGCCGCGATCCGTCCCCGCGGCGCCACCCACATCCAGGCCGCCGCGATCCCCGGGACGACCATCAGCGCGACGGCCATCTTGGTCTCGAAACCGAGTCCCACGGCGACGCCGCACAGGACCAGCCAGCGCGTGCGGCCGGTCTCGAGTCCGCGGACGGCGAACCACACCGCCGCGACTGTGCACAGCACGAGCAGCTCGTCGGGGTTGTTGTGGCGTGAGACCGCCACCGCGACCGGGGTCGTGGCGAGCGCGAGGCCGGCGACAAAGCCGGCGACGCGGCCGAAGCGCCGGCGCACGAGGTCGTAGGTCAGGCCAACGGCGGCTACCCCCATCAGCGCCTGCGGCACCAGCAGGCTGAGGGGGTGGAACCCGAACACACGGGCCGAGATGGCCTGAACCCAGAGGCTGAGCGGAGGCTTGTCTACCGTCATCAGCCCGCTCTTGTCGAGCGAGGCGAACAGGAAGTCGTGCCAGCTGGTCGTCATCGAGCGCACGGCGGCGCTGTAATACGTGTTCGCCCAGCCGTTGATGCTCAGGCTCCACAGGTTGAGAATCGCGGTCATGCCGAGTAGGCCGATCAGCTCGGGCCGCGCCAGCACGCGCTGCAGGCGAGCGGGGAGGACGCGCGAGCGCTGCCGGGCGCCGTCACGCAGGCGCTCGGGCCAGGGCTGGGCATAGGGCATCGAGTCCGAGCTCATGAGCTGAGAATCCGGGCTCGAGGTGAGAGCAACGTAAGACGGCGGGCCACTGCGCGCGATGCCCGCATCGCTACGGCTGATCCGGCAGGCGGGTGGCCTCGGCGTAGGCTCCGGCGGCGGCGATCGCGCCGATCGTGCCGAGGGCCAGTCCTGCGAGCGTGCGGGTGAGAAGGGTCATCGTCCGGCCTCCTTGGGGTCGCCGTCCTATTGCGTCAGTGACGGCAGCATTGGCCAGGCGGCGAAGGTCCCGTGAAGACGTCGCTAAGACGTGTGTAGGAAGGCGTGAGGGCGGGCATGAGCCACCGAACCACCGAGGGACCATCCTCGTGATCGGCCGGCGAACGGAGACCTTGAGCGCGAAAGTGGACGCCGCTCGTGTGCAAGCGGACGCGCTCGCGTCCGCTACGCCTGGGCCGTGGTCGACTGGCGGCGGCCGGCGGAGATGGCCAGCACGAGGAGCACCGCCGTCGCCCCGGTCGCGAGCGCCAGCCGGTCCACGGCCAGCGCGAGCGGTGTGAGCAGCGCGAGCACGCAGATGCCCATGAGCGGGGGAAGCGGCCGCTCCCCGGTCACCGAGCGTTTGAACAGCGTCTGCCCGGCCAGGTAGATCGCGGGGCCGCCGAGCACCGTGGCCGCCACCGCGGTCGTCGCGGACCCCTCCGGATCGCTGATCGTCAGCCTGGTGCCGACTGCGACGACGATCACGCCCGCGACCATGACCGCGTGCGCGTACGCGTAGCCCGAGCGCCCCATGCGGGCTGTGGCGCTGGTGGCGAGCGCCATCGAGCGGGCAGCCTCCTCCGCGTGGTGCAGGAAGTAGATCGCCCACATCGACACCGTCCCGGCAAACCCGACCAGAAACGCCGTATCGACGGTCACGCGCTCGTGCTCGGCGCCGAATGTGGCACCGACGCGGAGGATCGATTCACCCAGCGCGATCAGCAGCACGAGCTGACAGCGCTCGGCCAGATGACCGCCGGCCAACGTCCACGCCTCGATCGGCGTGCCCGGAATGCCGGGCAGGCGAAAACCGTGCAGCGGTGCGCCGAGGTCGAGGACCAGCGCGCCGATCCACAAGAGCAGCCGGGTGTCTCCGTGGGCCAGTGCTCCGGCGATCCAGACCACGCCCGAGATGACCGACCAGGCCAGCAGCTGGGCGTAGTTGCGCCCCATCGTGCGGTCCTTCAGGGCCAACACCATGAACGCGCTGCGGATCACCTGGATCGAGACGTAGGCGGCGGCGAACGCCAGACCTCGCGACTCGAAGGCCTCCGGGATGGCGGACGACATCACCAGGCTGATGCCCATCAGCACGATCATCAGCAGCGCCACCCGCCAGCGATCCGGATCGATCCAGTTCGTGGCCCAAGCCGTGTAGTTCCATGCCCACCAAACCGCTGCAAACAGCACCAGCGCCTGCAGCGTGCCGCGTGCGCTCAGGTGGCGGCCGAGGAAATCCGACAGCTGCGTGATCGCGAACACGTACACGAGGTCGAAGAACAACTCCATGTTCGTGACCTGGGGTGCGGTGCCGTCGGTCCGCTCGCGCAGGACGGTTCGTGGGTTCACAGGCGGCGGTGGCGTGGGCGGTCAGGCGAGTGTCGGGAGGCAGGCATCGTTCGAGCGACGGTCCGTAGAGTACGAGTTCCCCCCGTACGAGTTTTCCGGCGATCAGGAGACCGCATGTCAACGAACAGCTTCGACGCCAAGGCCTCGCTCGCCGTAGGCGATCGGTCCTACGAGATCTACCGGCTCGACGCGCTTCAGGAGCGGTTCGACATCGCGCGTCTGCCCTTCTCGCTGAAGATCCTGCTCGAGAACCTGCTTCGCAACGAGGATGGTGAATCGATCCGCGTCAAGGACATCGAGGCGCTCGCGAGCTGGGACGCCAAGGCCGAACCCAGCGCCGAGATCGCGTTCACGCCGGCTCGCGTCGTGATGCAGGACTTCACCGGTGTCCCGGCCATCGTCGATCTGGCGGCGATGCGGGATGCGATGGGCGACATGGGTGGCGACGCCAACAAGATCAACCCGCTCGTTCCGGCGGAGCTGGTGATCGACCACTCCGTGCAGGTCGACGTGTTCGGCACCCGGAACGCGTTCCAGCGCAACGCCGAGCTGGAGTTCGAACGCAATCAGGAGCGCTACGCGTTTCTGCGCTGGGGGCAGGGCGCGTTTGACAACTTTGCCGTCGTTCCGCCGGATACCGGGATCGTGCACCAGGTCAATCTCGAGTACCTAGCCAGAGTCGTGTTCGTCGACGACGAGCGCAACCTGGCCTACCCGGACACGCTGGTCGGCACCGACTCGCACACGACCATGATCAATGGCCTCGGTGTGCTCGGCTGGGGAGTCGGGGGCATCGAGGCCGAGGCGGCAATGCTCGGCCAGCCGATGTCGATGCTGATTCCGCAGGTGATCGGCTTCCGGCTCACCGGGGAACTCCCGGAGGGGGCGACGGCGACCGACCTCGTTTTGACCGTGACCGAGATGATGCGCCGGCACGGGGTGGTGGGCAAGTTCGTCGAGTTCTACGGGGCCGGACTCGCCGCGCTCCCGCTCGCCGACCGCGCCACGATCGGCAACATGTCGCCGGAGTTCGGCTCCACCTGCGCGATCTTCCCCATCGACGCCGAGACGCTGCGCTACCTCGAGTTCTCGGGCCGGCCCAAGCAGCTGATCGGCCTGGTCGAGGCGTACGCGAAGGAGCAGGGGCTGTGGCATGACGAGGACTCAGAGGAGCCGACGTTCACCGACCAGCTCGAGCTCGATCTGTCGACCGTGGTGCCGAGCATTGCGGGCCCCAAGCGCCCCCAGGATCGCGTTTCGCTCACCGATGCCCAGCAGGCCTTCCGGGGCGCGCTCGAGGGCTACCTGCCGGAGGCGTCAGACGAGGATGAGGCGCTTGAGGAGAGCTTCCCGGCCAGCGATCCCGTGTCAACTCACCACGCCAACGGTCTGGGACACGAGCCCGCCACCTCGGCCGGCGCAGCCCAGGCGGCCGAGCGCAGGGGCACACGGGTGCCGGTCACCCTGGCGGACGGGACCGAGACCGAGCTTGACCACGGCCACGTGGTGATCGCCGCGATCACCAGCTGTACCAACACCTCCAATCCCTCGGTCATGCTCGGCGCCGGCATCCTGGCCCGCAACGCCGTGCAGCGGGGCTTGCGGGTCAAGCCCTGGGTCAAGACCTCGCTCGCTCCGGGCTCCAAGGTGGTGACCGAGTATCTGGATCGCGCCGGCCTGACAGAGTACCTCGAAGCGCTCGGATTCAACCTCGTCGGCTATGGCTGCACGACCTGCATCGGCAACAGCGGACCGCTTCCGGAGGAGATCTCCGAGGTCGTGAGCGACTCCGATCTGGCCGTCGTGTCCGTGCTCTCGGGCAACCGGAACTTCGAAGGCCGGATCAACCCGGACGTGAAGATGAACTACCTCGCGTCGCCGCCGCTGTGCGTCGCCTACGCACTCGCCGGGACGATGGACGTGGATCTCTACGAGCAGCCGCTCGGCGAGGACGACCACGGAGAGGCGGTGTTCCTCAAGGACATCTGGCCGACCGCGGCCGAAGTCGCGGAGACCGTGCTCGATGCCGTGCAGTCGGACATGTTCCGCAAGAGCTACGCCGAGGTCTTCGATGGAGATGAGCGCTGGAACTCGCTCGAGGTGCCCACCGGCGACAGCTTCGCCTGGGATGAGGGGTCGACCTATGTGCGCCGGCCGCCGTTCTTCGAGGATCTTCCCGCCGAGCCCGAGCCGACCACCGACATCGAGGGCGCGCGGGTTCTCGCGGTGCTCGGTGACAGCGTGACCACGGACCACATCTCACCGGCCGGATCGATCAAGCGCGACAGTCCTGCGGGCGAGTACCTGATCGACCACGGCGTGGAGCCCAAGGACTTCAACTCCTACGGCTCGCGTCGCGGCAATCACGAGGTGATGATGCGGGGCACGTTGGCCAACATCCGGTTGCGCAACCAGCTCGCGCCCGGCACCGAGGGTGGGGTCACGGTGTATCTGGGCGGCGGCGGCGACGGCGAGCAGATGTCCATCTACGACGCCTCGATGCGCTACCAGGAGGAGGGCACGCCACTGATCGTGCTGGCCGGCAAGGAGTACGGCTCGGGGTCGTCTCGAGACTGGGCCGCCAAGGGAACCCGGCTGCTGGGCGTGCGCGCGGTGATCGCGCAGAGCTTCGAGCGCATTCACCGCTCGAACCTCGTCGGGATGGGGGTGCTGCCGCTGCAGTTCAAGGACGGTGACTCCGCCGAGTCGCTCGGGCTCTCCGGCCACGAGACGTTCAGCGTCGCCGGGCTCGAGGGGGACTCGATCCTCCGAGAGGTGACCGTGAAGGCCGACGAGCAGGAGTTCGAGGTGACGGTGCGGATCGACACACCCAAGGAGCAGCGCTACTTCCGGCACGGCGGCATTCTCCGGTTCGTGCTGCGCGAGCTGCTGGCCGCGTAGCCCTCGGACCGATCACCCCGCGGGCACGAAGGGCGGCAATCGGGTGCTCCGCGTTAGGCTACGACTCGTGTCCGCTCCCGAGCTGCTTCACAGTCTGCTGACCTCCGCCGGGCCCTCCGGCCACGAAGCCGATCCGGCCCGCGTCTGGCGAGAGGCCTGCGCAGCCTTCGGCGCTGAGGTGAGCGCTGACCGGCTGGGCTCCTCCCGGGCCCGGGTCCCGGGGACGTCCGGTGCACCGACGCTCGCGGTCGTCGGCCACATCGACGAGATCGGTCTGCACGTCTCCCACATCGACGACGATGGCTTTCTGCTCTTCGGTGAGGTCGGGGGCTGGGACGCGATGGTGCTCGTCGGCCAGCGGGTGCGCCTGGCGACCCGGGAGGGACGCGTCGCGGGGGTGGTCGGCCGCAAGCCGATCCATCTGATGAAGGACGACGACCGGCGCAAGGCGCCGGAGATCAAGGATCTGCACATCGACATCGGCGCCAAGGACGGCGACGACGCCAGATCGCGCGTGCGCATCGGCGACGTGGCGGTGATCGACGTCGACCCACTCGAGATGCCCAACCGGCGTCTGGTGTCGCGAGCGCTCGACAACCGCGTCGGTTGTTACGTGGCGGCCGAGTCCGCCCGCCTGGTGGCCGAGGCAGGAGGCGCGCCGGGCGACCTGTTCGCGCTCGCGGTCGTTCAGGAGGAGACCACATTCGCCGGCTCGCGCACGAGCGCGTTTTCGCTCGATCCCGACGTCGCCATCGCCGTCGATCTCACCTTCGCCACGGATCAGCCCGGCATCGAGCTCGGTCCGATCACCAAGCACCCCCTCGGGTCGGGGCCGGTGATCGCGCGCGGAACGACGCTGCATCCGCACGTCTTCGAGCTTCTGCACGAGGCGGCCGTGGAGGAGGGAATCGAGTTCAGTATCGAGTCACGCGGCCGCGGCACCGGTACCGACGCCGACGCAATTCACCTCAGCCGAGCCGGGATCCCGACCGGGCTCGTCTCCGTGCCGGTCCGGTACATGCATTCGCCGGTCGAGATGGTCTCGCTCGACGATGTCGATGCGGCCGCCCGACTGATCGCGGCGTTCGCGCGGCGGCTCGAGCCCGGCCTCTCGTTCGAGCGCTGAGGCCCTCCCCCGAACGGTCGTCGTGCTGCTCCTGTTCGACATCGACGGGACGCTGGTGCGCGGGGCGGCCGTCGAGCACGCGGAGGCTCTGCGCGCGGCGCTCCACGAGGTGCACCACATCGACACCCGCGCGGCCGGCGTGGTCGATCCGGCCGGGCGGACCGACGGCGAGATCGCGCGGATGATCCTGCTCGAGTGCGGCGTCTCCGCGCAGCGCATCGACGACCGCGCAGAGGAGGTCCGCGGGCAGTGCTGCCGCCTGTACAGCACGCTGTGCCCGGACGATCTCTCACACACGGTCGTGCCCGGGATACCGGAGCTGCTGACGTGGCTCTCAGACGAGGACGACGTGACGCTCGGCCTGCTGACCGGGAATTACGAAGGCGTCGCGCGATTGAAGCTCGGCCGGACCGGGATCGGCTCTCACTTCGCCTCCGCGCCGGGCGCGTTCGGCTCCGACGCGGAGGACCGGACCTCCCTGCCTCACATCGCGCGCCGGCGCGCGGGTGGACCCGGCGGCGCGTACCCGCGAGCCGGCACGATCGTGATCGGCGATACGCCGCGCGACATCGCCTGCGCCCGGGCTGACGATGTGCGCTGCGTGGCGGTCACCACCGGCCCGCACGGCGCGGAGGAGCTGGCCGCTGCTGACGCGGTGGCGACCGACGCGCAGGACCTGCGCCGGGTCCTCGTGTCTCTGCTGAACGCGTGAGGCCCTACTTCACCGGCACGGTCACGTCGCCCTGCTGCTGGAGCAGCTGGTCCCAGGTGTCGAACGACATGCAGAAGCGGCCGCCCTGGCCCCAGCTGGTGCCCCAGCTGTTCCAGAACCACACCAGCTTGTTCGGCGCGTCGATCTCGTCGGCCACGAACTCGTGGCCGCCCCTCACCTTTGCCCCCGGGGCGATCGAGACCTCTCCGGTGTTCGGGTCAGGGTGGTCGAAGCTGTCGTACCAGGTCACGCCCGTGATCACCGGGCGCATCACGAGCGCCTCCAACGCGTGCTGGACTCCGAACGCGTGCTGGTAGGAGCTGATCAGGCCCATCTGCTTGGCCGCCTTGCACACCATCAGCCCGCTGCCGCCGGGATCGTTGGGTGGATACGGCTTGCCCTCCATCTGCGTCTCGAGCTCGTACACCTTGACCGCCTCGGCCTCGTCATACGGTGACGCGCCGCTGAGGTTGGGGTCGGAATCCAGCGCGCCGCACAGCGCGTTCGCCGTGCAGGAGCCGATCTGGCCCTGATCGAGCGGCAGGCCGGTCGCCGCGTGCTTGACGCTCACCACCTGCGGCGCCCGTGGAGCAGCGTACTGCCGTGAGCGAGGGTCGTGCTTGACATGGCGTCCGAGTCTCTTTCCGGGAACGTGGTGCTCCGGAAGCCCGGCGCTGAAAATGCCGTTCTCAGGCATGGTGTGTCACCTCATTAACCATCGATTGCCCCTTCTCCTGTTTGTCACATTGCCCCGTGCCGTGACGCGAGGCGATCATTGCACCGGCACATGACACGGTCAAGGTCGCGGGCGTGAGAAGCGTCACTCGGGCCCTCTGGCACAAAGGCCGCAGCGTCGCGGGCTCCCCAGGGTCACTCAACCGTTGGGGGTGGGGAACTGTGAGCGCATCGTCAGGTCCCACAGCCGGTCGGGCGTGAAGCGCCGCTGGTTGATCATCAGGTGAGCGCTCAGGGTGACCGGGTACCGGGCCTTCGGCCGGCCGGCGCGCAGCGCGCCGGAGATCGTCCTGGCCACCGCGTCGGGGCCGGCGCCGAGCCTGGCCATCGGGCCGGCGTAGGCCTCGGTGGTGAGCTTCGACACCGCATGGTTGAACTTCGCATACGGGCCGCCCTCGTCGCTCTCCACCGTCGCGGTGGCCGCGTCGGCGAAGCCGGTCGTGATCAGTCCAGGCTCGATCAGGATCACGTCGACCCCGAAGCCGCGCACCTCGAAGCGGAGCGCGTCGCTGATCGCCTCGACCGAGTACTTGGTCGCGTGATAGAGGCCGCCGCCGGGAAAGGTCAGCCTGCCGCCCATCGAGCCGATGTTGACGATCTTCCCCCAGTGCTGATCGCGCATGCCCGGGAGCACGAGCTGGCACATGCGGATGAGGCCGAAGACGTTGGTCTCGAACTGGCGCCGAACCTGATCCGGGGGCACAGTCTCAACCGCCCCCGACTGGCTGTAGCCCGCATTGTTGATCAGCACACCGACGGCGCCCTCGGCCTCGGTCACGGCGCTCACGGCGGCGGTCATCGAATCCTCGTCGCAGACATCCAGCGCGAGCGTCTCGCAGCCCGTCTGGGCCAGATCGGCGATCGTCTTCGGCCGGCGCGCGGTCGCGTAGACCTTCCAGCCCTCGCCGGCCAGGTGCTCGGCCGTGGCGTGGCCGATGCCCGAGGAGCAGCCGGTGATCAGGACGGCTGTGGAGGGATCGGGCACAGGCGGAGGCTACTAGCCGCGAACGAGCTTCTTGTAGGTGATCCGCTTCGGCCGGTCGGCCTCGGCGCCGAGCTGCTCGTGGCGGAAGCTCTCGTAGGCCTCGAAGTTGCCCTCGAACCAGCGCACCTGCGAGTCGCCTTCGAACGCGAGCACGTGGGTGGCGATCCGGTCCAGGAACCAGCGATCGTGCGAGACGACCATGGCGCAGCCGGCGAACGAGAGCAGCGCCTCCTCGAGCGCTCGCAGCGTGTCCACGTCGAGATCGTTGGTCGGCTCGTCGAGCAGCAGCAGGTTGCCGCCGCTGCGCAGCAGCTTCGCCAGCTGCAGGCGGTTGCGCTCCCCGCCGGAGAGCTTGCCGACTTTCTTCTGCTGGTCGGCGCCCTTGAAGTTGAATCCGGCCACGTATGCGCGGCTGGCCACGGATCGGTCCCCGAGCGAGATCTGGTCCGCTCCCCCGGAGATCTCCTCCCACACCGTCTTGTCGGCGGCGAGGTCCGCGCGCGACTGCTCGACGTACGCCAGCTCGACCGTCTCGCCCCTGCGCAGCGCGCCCTGGTCGGGCTGCTCCTGACTGGTGATCATCCGGATCAGGGTCGTCTTGCCGGCGCCGTTGGGACCGATCACGCCCACGATGCCGCCGCGCGGCAGCTTGAACGAGAGGTCGTCGATCAGCACCCGATCCCCGTACGCCTTGCGGAGGTGATCGGCCTCGACCACGATCTCGCCCAGGCGGGGCCCGGCCGGGATGTGGATCTGGACCTGGTCGAGCTTGACGTTGCGGTCCTGGGCCAGCAGCGCCTCGTAGGCGTTCAGGCGTGCTTTGGGCTTGTTGCGCCGGGCACTCGCGTTCATCCTGACCCACTCGAGCTCCTGGTCGATCGTGCGCCGCCGCGCGCTCTCCTGCTTCTCCTCGACCTGCAACCGGGCGCGCTTCTGCTCCAGCCAGCCCGAGTAGTTGCCCTCGTAGGGAATGCCCCGCCCGCGGTCCAGCTCGAGGATCCAGCCCGCGACGTTGTCCAGGAAGTACCGGTCGTGGGTGATCGCGACCACGGTGCCGGGGTAATCGTGGAGGTGGCGCTCGAGCCAGGCCACCGACTCGGCATCGAGGTGGTTGGTGGGCTCGTCGAGCAGCAGCAGGTCGGGCTGGCGGAGCAACAGCCGGCAGAGTGCCACCCGCCGGCGCTCACCGCCGGAGAGCAGACTCACGTCGGCGTCGGGCGGCGGGCAGCGGAGCGCGTCCATCGCGATCTCCAGCGTCGTGTCGAGGTTCCAGCCATCGACCGCGTCGATCTGTTCCTGCACCTTGGAGAACTCGTCCGCCGTCTCGTCCGAGTAGTTCATCGACAGCTCGTTGAAGCGGTCGAGCAGCGCCCGGGTCTCAGCCACGCCGTCCTCGACGTTCCCGCGCACATCCTTGGCCGGGTCGAGCTCGGGCTCCTGCTCCAGCAGCCCGACCGTCGCCCCCGGCGCGAGCTGGGCCTGGCCGTCGAACTCGGTGTCGAGCCCGGCCATGATCCGCAGCAGCGTCGACTTGCCGGCGCCGTTGTAGCCGAGGACTCCGATCTTGGCCCCCGGCAGGAAGGACAGTGAGATGTCGGTCAGCACCTCGCGGTCCGGCGGATATCGCCGCGAGAGCTTGTTGGTGGTGAAGATGTACTGGGCGGACATCGACCGAAGAGGATAGCCACGGGGATCGCGCCGCCCGTGTCCGCCACCGACTTCACGAGAACGAGGAACCGGCCACGGGGATCGCGCCGCCCGCGCCCGCCACCGCCGCTCAGCTCTCGGGCTGCCATCTGCTCACGGCCCAGCCGGCGGGGGTGAGCGCCACGACGTCGGCGATCGCCAGGTGCCATGCCGGTCGCAGACCCTGGTAGGCGTCGGTGTTCGATGCCCTCGTCAGCTCGCGTGTGACCACGACATAGCGATTGACGGCCCCCCGGAGCGGTGCGATCGCCTCGACCGTCCCGGAGTTCGCGATTCCTCCCTGCTGCAGCTCGTAGTCGCGGGCGGTCTGTGCCGCGGCCAGCTCCACCACCGACCGTGCCTGTCCGACGCTCTGGGCGGCGAGCGCCCTCATGTGCGCCGCGACCGTGCCGGCGGTCCAGTTGATGTACACGCTCGCGAAGCTGCGCACGGCCTGCACCGGGTCCATCGCCGGATCGGCCACGGTCTGCGATGCCGGAGGCGGCGAGGCGTATTCATGCGTCGTCTCCGCCTGGCTCACCTTCGCCGGCGGGCTCGCGGCGGGACTCGCGCCCGGTCCACACCCCGCCGGCCCCGAGGCCAGCGCGAGCGCCAGCATCCCGGCCACTGCGGCGGAGCGGTGATGCGCCGGCCTGCCCATTACAGCCCGGCGGGATGACGGGCCACGAATCCCGTCGCGTCGCGAATCAGCGGATGCCAGCCGATGCCGGCGCTGCCGTCGCCGGGCCCGGCCGCGTCGTGCGTGTCCCAGCGCAGGCCGGCCACATACAGGAACACATGGTCGGGGTTCGCGTACACCGTGACCCAGCGGCCCGGGCCCGGCACCCCGAATGACTCGAGCTCACTCGACGGCCCGGCGTAGGAGACCGGCAGCAGGCCGGCCCCGTACAGAACATGCTCGACGCTGCTCGAGCAGTCGTACGCGGGCGCGATCTCCGACAGCGCGAGACCATGCGCGCCTCCGTAGACGTACGGTTTCCCAGCGATCTGGTTCCCGGCCGCGATCATCTGCGCGATCGCCGCCGGCGCCGCCGCCGGCGCGGCGGCCTGTCCGCTCGGGAGCAGCTGCGCGCGCTCGCCCGGTGTGAGCGGAACGCCCGCCACTGCTCCGGGCGCGCACAGCGCCGCGTCCTGTGCCGCGGCCGGAGCGCTGAGCAGCGTGTCCGGCCGCCCCGCTGTGGTTCCGATCAGGCTTGCCGCGCCGGCCGCGGGCGGGCGCTGCAACGTCACCGCTCCCGACCACTGACCGTCCTCGTAGGGGATGCCCAGCCGGCCGGAGAGCTGCCACCACAGGTCGATCGTTCTCGGCAGGCCCGCCACCGGACCGCCGCCGAGGCCGAAGTCACGCTTGTAGGCGATCGCCGACCGGTTCGCCCACGTGATCCGCAGCGGTGTCATGTACGGCAGACCGCCCATCGTCGTCGCCGTCTGCCAGCTGAGGCCGCCCAGCTCGGCGTAGGTGTCGGGGTGCGCGAGCAGGTTGTCGCCACGGGCGCCGGTGATCCCGGAGCTCGGATCTCCCGGGCCGCCGTATTCGGTCGCCCCGACGCGCTCCCCCGTTCCCGGGGGCCCAAGCACGATCCCGCCGCCGCCGACGCCGCCGACGCCGCCCGCCCCGCAGCCGCCGCTGCTGCTGACCACCGTGAACAGGACCGCGAGCACGGCGGCCGCGAACCCAGCGCCTCCGATTCCGGCGATCGCCAAGCCGGTCGCGATCATGCCGCCGCGTGCTGTCTGGCGATGGGCGACAGATCCGGTCATGGCTCCGAGCCTAATCGGCTCCGGACCAAGAGAAGCTATTTGAAGCTATTTATGTACAAGTTGATCCGCGTCTATCCTCGTCCCGGAGGCGTGTGGCCCCATCGCCGGCGGCGCGCTCGCCTCGACCGTCCGCGGATCCCTCGCATCGGCGGTGCCCGCCTCGGTAACGTAGATGAGTCATGGCCAGGATCCTCGACGTCGAACAAGCTCTGCTCCTCCTGGAGCTCGAGGCGCCGTTCGATCAGCGCTCCGTACAGCTCGCCCGGCGGCGGATGGCCAAGCGCTGGCATCCGGACATCGCGCCCCCCGGCCGCGCGCACGAGCATCAGCGCCATCTTCAGGCCATCAACGAGGCGGCGGACCAGCTCGCGGAGCTGGCCGAGGCTTCGCGGGGCGGTCGCGTGAGCCGCAACGCGGTCAAGGTCTCGGCCGCCGCCGCGCGCAAGGCAAGGGCCGAGGCGGGTCGGCGAGCGTACGAGGAAGAGCAGCGGGCGCGGGCGAGCGAAGAGGAACGGGCCAAGCACGACCCGTTCGGCTCCCGCGTTCCCGACCACTCGGTGGTGCACCGGTACGCCCGCTGTCTCTCGTACCCAGAGTGGGGAGTCGGGACGGTGACCGGCATCTACTTCTCCGGCGATGACGAGGACGCGCAGCAGTGGGCGCGGGTCACATTCGCCGTCGGCGTGCGGACGATCCCGGCCGGCTCGCTCCAGTTCGTCGATTTCTCCCAGCCCGATCCGTCGGCGGACCGCGTGCAGCGATTCATGACCGCCGCCCAGCACGCGCTGGCCGAGGGCAACGCCGAGCTCGCAGCCCAGCGGCTGGTCTATGCCCGCGACGCAGAGCCGAACAACCCGATCGTGCTCCGGCTGTTGACGGTATCGTTCTGGCAGGCGGGCAACCTCCCGGCCGCCGCGCGGGCGGTGCGCGACTGGGCCCGCGT
>JADGPN010000398.1 GCA_017882465.1 Solirubrobacteraceae bacterium | reverse complement strand
TCGAGCAGCTCCGAGAGGTTGAAGCTCACGCGTCCGCCGCCTTGCGGAGGACGGCGAGCGCGTCGGGAATCCCCTCGGCGAGCTCCCACGGCTCCTCGACGACATCGGGACAGACTGCGATGCCGAAGTCGACCCGGTCCTGGTAGCTCATCAGCGTGATGTTGATCCCGCAGCCCATGAGGAGCGGCCCGAGGGTGTAGGTCGCGGCGAGGCGGGCGCCGCACGAGTAGAGCGGGATCGGCGGCCCGGGGACGTTCGAGATGATCGTGTTGAAGATCGGCGGGTGTGCCGCGGCGAGGCCGAGACCCCGGTAGAGGCCGACGCCGGCGCTGATTGCGGCCGGCGGGAGCACCGCGAGCGCGTCGATGACGATGTCGTCGCCGAGTGCGGCCTGCATCGCCTTCGCGCCTTGCATGGATGCGTGGATCGCGGCGAGCCGCTCGACGGGATCCGCTATGTCGGTGTGCAAGGAGGCGCCCGTGGCCGCGACGAAGTTCCCTCCCGAGGCGTCGCCGTCCCGGTGGACGCCGACGGGGATCTGCGCGATGAGTGCACGCTGGGGGAGGTCGTCTCGCTCCACGAGATAGCGGCGCAGCACGTCGGCGCTGAGCGCGAGTGCGACGTCGTTCATCGTCACCCCGAATGCACGCTTCACCGTGCGCATGTCCTCCAGTGAGACGGACGCGAACGCGAACGCGCGGCGCGCGGTGAGTGACCGGTTCAGCGATGTGCGCGGAGCTTGGAACGGTAGCGCCGCGGCGCGGCCCTCTTGCGAGGCGAGCAGTCGTCCGAGCCGACCGCTCGCGGTCACCAGCTCGGCGCCGAACTGGAGTGCTCGGAGCGGGGTGCCGGCGAGGAACACGCCCGACTTGGCGAGCATGCGCAGTCGCGACGGGGCATGGTCGGTCGCGATCGGCTCGCCGTCGGGCCGCGCGAGGGGCGCGTCGGGCTCGAGGTCGAAGAGGGCCTCGAAGAGGCGCTCGCCGCGGATGCCGTCCATCAGTGCGTGGTGCACCTTCACCAGCAGGCCGACGTGGCCGCTCTGGAGACCCTCCACCACCCAGATCTCCCAGAGTGGACCGCCGCGGCTCAGCGGGGTGGAGAACAGATTTCCCGCGAGGGCCGCAACCTCGCGCATCCCGCCGGGTGCGGGGACACCGACGCGCCGTACTTGCGCGCCCAGGTCGAGGTCGGCCGAATCGACCCAGACCGGGCGTCCGAGGCCCAGCCCCTCCTCGGCCAGATGGCGATACTTGGTGGCCCGGCTCCCCGCGCCGCTGGCCAGCCGGGCCAGCCCGTAGCGGCTGAGCCGCTGCGCCGCGTCGCGCACCGTGGTCTCGTCGTAGTCGGTCAAAGGGTCCCGGTTGGTCGCCTGATTGCAGGCCAGCCGAAGCGCGTTGAGTGACAGCGGGTACTGGTCGGGAGTGGTCCAGCGCTTCTCGATCAGGCACCCGAGGACGCGCTGCTCAGGCGGTGTCAGGTGGTCGAAGTGCACGCGCGCGAGGATAGCCGGGGCGCCCGGCGGGCCGGGGCGCCCGGCGGGCCGGGTGGGAGCGCCGGCGTATCGTTGCCGACATGCTGTCCGGCCAACAGGCCCGCCGCCTGGCCCTGTCCCTCCCGGAAGCCGCCGAGCAGGATCATCACGGCCGGCCGTCGTTCCGCGTCGCCGGCCGCATCTTCGCCACCCTGTGGGATGAGGGGCACATGAACGTGATGATCGACGAGGACGGGATCAGGACCGCGACCCAGGCCCACCCCGAGACGTGCGCCGAGGCCTGGTGGGGCAAGCGCCTGGCGGCCGTCCGCGTCCGCCTCGCCGCCGCCGACGAACCGCTGCTGCTCGATCTCCTCACCGATGCCTGGGAGCGCCGCGCGCCGAAGCGCCTGGCGCCCTGATCAGTGGCCGTTCGCGGAGGGCAGCTTCACCACGCCGACGAAGAACTCGTCGATCTGGTGCACGACGTGCCTGAAGCGCTCGAAATCCACCGGCTTGGTGATGTACGCGTTGGCGTGGAGCGTGTAGGAGCGCACGATGTCGTCCTCGGAATCCGAGGTCGTGAGCACCACGACCGGGATCGTCGCCAGGGCGGGATCGCCCTTGATCTGCTCCAGCACCTCGATGCCGTTCAAGCGCGGCAGGTTCAGGTCGAGCAGCACGAGCCCGGGCCGGCGGGCGGTGGCGTACTCCCCCTCGCGGCGCAGGAAGGCCAGCGCCTGGACTCCGTCGCTGACGACGGTCAGCTCGTTGGCAACCTTGTGGTCCTGGAACGACTCTCGGATCAGCACGACGTCGCCGGGATCGTCCTCGACCAGCAGAATTCCGACGAGTTCAGGATTCATGGCTTGCTCTCCTCCGTGATCGGCAGGGTGAATCGTATGCAGGTACCGCCCGAGTAGTCGGTGTCGACCCAGATGCGGCCCCCGTGGTGCTCGACGATCTTGCGGCACATGGCCAGTCCGATCCCCGTGCCCGGGTAGGCCTCCTTGGAGTGCAGGCGCTGGAAGATGACGAAGATCCGCTCGGCGTATTCGGGCTCGATCCCGATCCCGTTGTCGGCGCAGCTGAACTCCGAGTATCCGTCCCGGCGGCCGGCCTCGATGCGGATGGCCGGCGGCTCGGGGCCGCGGAACTTGACGGCGTTGACGATCAGGTTCTGGAACACGGACTCCAGCAGCGCGCGATCGCCGCGAACGGTGGGCAGCGCGGAGACGGTGATCGTGGCCCCCGCCTCGTCGAGCATCTGGGACAGCGAGGACTGAGCTCCGGTGACGAGATCCGTGGCGTCGATCTGCTCGAGGCGCTGGCCGCGTCCGACGCGCGAGAAGGCCAGCAGGTCGTTGATCAGCACCTGCATCCGCTTGGCGCCGTCGACGGCGAAGTGGATGTACTGATCGGCGCGCTCGTCAAGCTGGCCCTGGTAGCGCTGCTCGAGGGCCTGGCAGAAGCTGGTGATCTTGCGCAGCGGCTCCTGCAGGTCATGGGAGGCGACGTAGGCGAACTGCTCCAGCTCGGCGTTGGATCGCTGGAGCTCCAGCGCCTGTTCCTGGACCCGGTCCTGGGCGTCCTTCACCGCGTCGAGCTCACGGACGATGAGCTCCCGCATCAGCTCGACCTCGCCCCGGACCTCCACGATCTGCCGCGCCCCGCTGAGCTCGGCCAGCGGCGTCTCGAAGTCACCGCGGGAGACCCGCTGCGCCTCGCGCCCGAGCCGCGCCAGCGGCCCGGTGACGATGCGCCGCAACAACAGCCCGGCGGCCACGAGGCCGACCACGATCAGCACGCCGGCCAGCACCAGGTTGACGGTCAGGACCCGTCCCGCGTTGACGAGGTCGGCCCGCGCCTGCACTCGCCGGGCGACGAGGGCGCTCTGGAGCTGAGCCAGGGACCGGCGGATCGCGTCGAACAGGGCCTTGCCACGTGCGTCCAGAGCCGGGGTCGATCGCCTGCCGCCCACCACCGGCGCGACGTAGCCGCGCTGCCATGCCCGGGCGCTGGCGCGCACCGCCGCCACATCGGAGGCGGATAGGACGCCGTGCGCATTGGAAACGGTGGCGAGGTCGCGGTAGGCCCGCGCCTCGGCGAGAAGTCCGGATTGATACGGCTGGAGGAACCGCGCCTGACCCGAGAGCGCGTAGCCGCGCACCCCGGTCTCCTGATTGACGAGCGCGTTCTCGAGGTTCAGCGCGGCGAGCTGCGCAGGACCGATCCGATCAACCAGCAGCGTGCGGCGGTCCGAGACCCGTGCGTTCGCCGCCAGCGCGAGCCCGATCCCGATCACGGCCAGGATCAGCAGACCGCCGATGGTGAAGGCCAGCCACTGACCCACCCCCAGCCGCGCCAGTCCCGTCGCGCTCGGCCGCGGGGGGCGGGCCGAGCCAGGGTCCGGTTGGCTCACGCGCCATCCGCGGTGAGGTCCCGCGGCCCGACCAGCAACATCGCCACGTCATCGCTGAGCGACTCGCCGTTGAGCTCTTCGGCGCGGGCGATGAGTTGCGTCAGAAGTCGATGCGGCTCCCCTCGCCAGTCGGGACGGCGCGAGATGTGATCGGCGATCAGCGCTCACAGCCCGGCCTCTCCGAGGCGCGGATGGCCCGCCCGCCGCATCCGGGCCTCGCGGCGGTTCGGAGCGATCTCGAGCATGCACAGGGTCGCGAACTGGCGTGTCGACGGCCCACGGCGTAACGGATCCCCCGGGCCAACAGGCCGCTGTCGACGTTGCCCTTGACCAGGTAGTCCTGGGCGCCCGCTTCGACGGCCGCCTCG
>JADGPN010000397.1 GCA_017882465.1 Solirubrobacteraceae bacterium | reverse complement strand
TCCAGGCAGTCGATGCACGCGTGATCGTCAGGGAACCACGCCAGCAGCTCGCGTAACAGCCCGGATAGTCCCGGCCCACTGTCGGCACGAGCCCGAGACTACCTGACTCAAATGGATAGCCCTTATAGGTCATAACCATCGTTGGTCGCCGCACAACTCGATCCGTGCCGTTGGCCGTCTGCCACGGCACGACCCGCGTGGTGCCTGCCAGCGCACGCACCAGTTGCGCATGTCGCGCACAGCGACAGTGCATCGATCGTTCGTCTGCCGACCACACGCGTTCCACGAGGCCGTGAGCAAAGCGCGGAGTCACGCTAGCCACACTGCGCGCGATAAATCCTGTTGCTCAATGCTGTTCGTGCTCGCGCGGCGCGCTCTCGGTGCTCGTTCACGCTGCTGGTCCCGCGGCCCTACTGGGATCCCGACACCGACGAGGCCGCTGCGACGTTGGACTGGCGATCCCGTTGCTCGAAGAAGTGGCGGGAGGTCGCGTCGATGGGATCATCGGTGACACCGACCCGTTCGTCGCCGTGAGCGAGGCGGTCACGAGTACTGGGATCGACGAGATAATCATCTCGACGTTGCCTGCGCGGGTGTCGCACTGGCTGCGCCGGGATCTGCCCCACCGCGTGGAGCAGTTCGGGCTACCGGTCACGATCGTGACTGCGCAGCAGTCCGAGCGCGCGGTGTCCGAGCTCGACTGAGCGAGTGATTCCAGCAGGCCGCCAGAGTCCGTGACGCTGGCATACGCGCGCAGCGCAGCCCGAGATCGCGGCGGTCCGCGAACGCTTGTTTCCTCGCGTGAACCTAAGCCCACGATCGGCTAGCGCTAGCGCGATCACTGCTGCAATGGACGACGACCGGTAGCGTCGCATGGAATGCAGGAGCGGAGAATCGGAGCGGGGACGTCATACCAGGACTTTGGGCGATCGGGCGCCAAACACACCCTGGGCGTCGCCCGTCTATTCGCGTTCGTGTTCGCCACTGCGCGTGCGATCCTGTCACGTGCGATGACGCTCGAAGAGATGCTCGGCAGCGCCGCCGACGGCGCAGTGACGGTCGCGCCCGGTTGGGGTCAGGGCCGCGCCACCTTCGGCGGGCTAGTCGGCGGGCTCCTTGTCGCGCGCGCCGAGGCGCTCTGCGGAGATTGTGCGCGCCGTCTGCGCTCGGCGAGCGTTGCGTTCGTCGGGCCCGTCGGCCCCGGCGCGGCGACGCTCGACGGCACAGTGTTGCGGGCGGGATCCTCGACAACGCAGGTCGAGGTGACGATCGCCCAGGATGGCGAGGCGTGCGCGGTCCTGCTCGCGAGTTTCAGCGAGGACCGCGCCAGCAGCATCGCCGTCGACCCCGCGCCACGCAATCCGCGCCCGACGCTGCCCGCGCCCGACACGATTGAACCGCTCGTATCCGTGCCGGGCGTGACGCCAGACTTCCTCGCGCACGTCGAGCTGCACTACACCGCCGGCGCGCCGCCGCTCAGCGGCGCCGCTGAGCCGGACTTCGGCGGCTGGATGCGGTTCGCCGAGCCGCCGGCGACGTTCGGCGATCGCGAGCTCGTGACGCTCGCCGACGCGTGGCCCCCGGCCATCATGCCGATGCTGCAGCACCCGGTCTCCTTGAGCTCGCTCGCCTGGACGTTCGAGCCCGTCGCCTGGCCAGAGCGGGGGGAGCGCGACGCGCCGGACGCGTACTGGCAGTACGACGTGCGTACGCTCGCAGCCGGCGACGGATACGCGCACACCACGGCGCGGATCTGGGATCACCGCGGCCGCCTGCGCGCCCTCAGCCGCCAGACGATCGCCTTCTACGGCTGAGCGGAGGGCCTGGCGGCCGGGGCACGCCGACCGGAGCCTCGGCGGACGAAGCAGTCCGGGCTGGCGTTGAGCCGTCACGGCTTCCGAGTGCGGCGAGCGCGTTGCGGAGCTTCTGCGCTTCGCTGAGCAGCTCAGCCAGGCGCTTCTGAATCTCCTGCCGAAGCTGATCAATCATGCCCTCACATCCTTGTGGGCATTTACGGTCTGCAGAGCCTACCTTTCCGCTCCACGATCCTGCAGCATCCACTGCGACGAATACGACGTCCTCGTCCGCGGTCGCAGAAGCTGGCGCACCGCCGTCAGCGTCGCTGACCCGGTCGCTGCTCCGCCACCGGGCCGTGTGCACCTAGCACGCAGCGGGATCTCCGCCACGGACATCCGCGGCCCATCGCGCGCGCGGTGAATAGCGCCCTCGTCCGTAGCCAGTAATCCAGATGCGCGCCGCCGGTCCGCTAGTGCTGTCGCGGTTCGTTCACCCGCGAGCGTCGCGCCGCCGGTCGGTCAGGCGACTCCTGTGGGCGAGCCCAGGCGTTCGGGTGGCTCGGGACGCGAGCGATCGGGGGCTGCGCGGGGCAGCTGGAAAGGGCTATTGTCAGCTGGGTCATGATCGATGGTTCGGCGATTGCGAACGGCTCTGCCGGGGAGCTCCGCGACGTGCGCGTGGCGATCATCGGCGCGGGGTTCGGCGGCCTTGGCGTCGCGATCAAGCTGCGCGAGGCAGGCTTCGACGATTTTGTGGTGCTTGAGCGCGACGAGGCGCTTGGTGGGACGTGGTGGGCGAATACGTATCCAGGGTGCGCGTGTGACGTGCCGGCTCACCTGTATTCGTACTCGTTTGAGCTGAACCCGGGGTGGAGCAGGATGTTCGCGCCGCAACCGGAGATTCTTGCGTACCTGCGCCGCACGGCTCGGGAGCGCGGTATCGAGGACCATCTGCGGTTCCGCACCGAGGTCCACGGCGCGCGATGGGACGACGACGCGCTGCGGTGGAATGTTGAGACCAGCCGGGGGACGCTGAGCGCTCAGCTGCTGGTCTGCGCGGCCGGCGGTTTGGTCGAGCCGAACTACCCCGACATTCCGGGGCTTGCCGACTTCCAGGGCGCGTGCTTTCACTCCGCGCGCTGGGACCACGACCATGACCTGCGCGGTGAGCGCGTCGGGGTGATCGGGACCGGCGCCTCGGCGGCGCAGTTCATTCCCGAGGTCCAGAAACTGGCGGCCCGGTTGACCGTCTTCCAACGCACGCCCGGCTGGGTGATGCCACGCCTGGATCACCCACATTCCGATATGCAGAAGCGTTTGTTCGCGCGCTTTCCGGCCTGGCAGCGTGCGGTTCGAACCTCGCTGTACTACGCGGCCGAGGGGCTTGTCGTGGGGCTGGTGTACGAGCAGCGGCTGCTCACGGCGGTGGAGCGCGTCGCGCGCTGGCATCTCGAGAAGCAGGTGCCGGATCCCGAGGTCCGCGCACGGCTGACCCCGAACTTCCGGATCGGCTGTAAGCGCATCATGTTCAGCAACGATTACCTGCGGTCCTACGCCGAGCCCAATGCCGAGCTGGTCAGCGACGGGATCCGCAAGGTTGTGGCCGATGGCGTGATCACAAACACCGGTCGTTACGTCGAGCTCGACACGATTCTGCTCGGCACCGGCTTCCGGGTCTTTGATCCGCCGCATGCGTCAGGCATGGTCGGCCGCGACGGAAGGACGCTCAGAGAGAGATGGAGTGACCGTGGGATCCGCGCCTACCTCGGCACGGCCGTGGCCAACTTCCCCAACCACTTCATGGTCATGGGGCCAAACACCGGGCTCGGCAACAACTCGATGATCAACGTGATCGAGGCGCACGCCGACTTCATCGTCGATACGTTGAAGGCGATGGACGCACGCGCCTTGGCGAGCGTCGAGGTTCGCGAGGACGTCGAGGAGCGCTACAACGAGGACATCCAGGCGCGCCTGCAGCACACAGTCTGGAACGAGGGCGGCTGCAAGAGCTGGTATGTCGGCCCAGACGGGCGCAACCACACCCTATGGCCATCATTCTCCAATGCGTTCAAGCGCAAGCTCGCGCGATTCGACCAGGCCGACTTCGTGACCCGCGCGCACACCGACGCCACGGTAGCCGCCTGAGCGCCCGAGCTGCCCCGCGGCGCACACACTTCATCCCCGCGCCCGACTCCAGCGCGAAACGCTCCGAACTCGGCTCTGGCCGACAGCAATCACGCCGCGCTCGGCACGGCGACGCGTCCTTCGTAGCCATGCCATCCTCCCGCGCCAGTGCGTCGACCGCTCGCAGCGATCACGCCAATGCGCCGCTGAGGACTTGAGCGGTTGAACTCGCTCATCCGCTTCGGCATGGACGGGCTGATCCGGACGCTAGGCAAAGCCAACGTCCCCGTTCTGATCCACTCCGAGTTCTGGAGCCGCCGGCGACTCGCTTTGCCCGGCCGCGAGCCGC
>JADGPN010000396.1 GCA_017882465.1 Solirubrobacteraceae bacterium | reverse complement strand
GGAGCTCGAGGCGGCGCTTGGTACTGGGCGGATTGCGCACGCGCGGCGCCCGCGGTCGGCCACCCGCGATCAGGACGATCGCAATGTCGCCGAAGCGATTGCAGGCACGAACCCGACTGCGGCGCGGATGCGATCGTCAGCCGGGACGACCGCTCGCGAACGAATACAGCCATCTGAGGTCGCCCCGGATCCGCTGTCGGAATAAACGCCTCAAGCAGTCACGGCAGCAGGGCTACCGCTTCCCGTGGAACGGGGCAGTCCGATCGAGACCGCTCTATCGGCGCCGAAGCGGAAGTGTTCTCACGGCCGCGAGTGGGCTACCGGGGGCCGTTCCGATGCGTCGATGGCGGATAGTGGGAACGGCAGATCAGGGTTCCTGCCCGGCGACGACTTGAGCGCGCGAGGAGGCATTCTCGCGATGTGGCCGCATTCAGTTGGTTCGCAGCAAAGCGCGCGGCGCCGCGCGGTCAGGGAACTGTTTGAGACGGTGCCCCCGTGCTCGCGCGGGGTCGATGGATAGTGCGGGGATCGTGAGGTGCGTCATCGGCCCGATGGCCAGCGCGTAGAGCAGGGTGCCGATGCCGACCGTGCCGCCGAGCAGAACACCGGTGGCGAGCACGGTCGCCTCGATGCCCGTGCGCACGATGCGCATCGAGTGACCACGCGCCGCGATGCCGATGCTGAGACCGTCACGTGCGCCGGGACCGAGTCCAGCGCCGATATACAAGCCGGTGGCGATCCCGTTGCCGGCCACGCCACCGACGAGGAGCGCGACCCGTGCCCATAGCGCGTGCGGCGGGTGGGTAAGCGACAGCATGAGGTCGATCACTACTCCAACGAGAATGGCGTTTGCGACCGTCCCAGCACCGGGGCGCTGGCGCAGCGGCCACCAAGCCACCAGCACAACGAGGCTGATCAGGATTGCCCAGGTGCCGATCCCGAGCCCGAAGGTTCGCGAGAGCCCCTGGTGCAGGACGTCCCACGGATCCAGTCCAAACTTGGCGAGTACCAGCATCGCCGCTGTCACGCCGTAAAGAATCAGGCCAACGATCAGCTGGGCGCCGCGGCGTAGACGTCGGTCGGTAGGGATCGGGGCGAGGGGATGGCGCACGCCGACTATCCTTCCACTCTTGGCACCATCACAACAGGGCCAATCGGCGGATGATGGCTCCGTCATGCTCCGGCGGCTCACAACGCCGCATCTGGTCCGGCTGCTCGGGGAGTGGCGCGGAGGAGGGACTGCCTACCTTGCGCTCGCGGCGGCGCTGCGCGCGCTGATCCTCGAGGGGCGGCTTCCGCCCCACACCCGGCTACCATCCGAGCGGGCGCTCGCTACCGCGCTTGGCCTGTCGCGCAACACCGTCACCGCCGCGCTCGATGTCCTGCGGGAACAGGGATATCTCGCGTCGCGGCGCGGGACGGGCAGCTGGGTCACGTCACCCCGCCTCCCGGATGATCGTCCCGACGAGCGGCTCGCGCCCGCGAGTGACGTGATCGACCTCACGCTCGCTAACTTGCCCGCGCCGACGGACCTCGGTGTGCTCGCATCCCGAGCGGCAAGCGCGCTGGCACGCGAGTTTGGCGGCCACGGCTACGAGCCCTTCGGACTGCCTGCTGCGCGCGCGGCGGTCGCTGCCTACCTCAGCCGTCGCGGGCTGCCGACCACAGCCGAGCAGGTGCTGATCACGCAGGGTGCGCTGCACGCTTGGGACCTCGTGCTGAGGGCGTTCGCCCGTCCCGGGGATCGGGTGCTGGTAGAGACGCCAACCTATCCGGGCGCGCTGGACTCCCTACGGGCGCATAGTTGCGTGCCAGTCAGCGTTCCCGTCGGACTCGACGGTTGGGATCTCGCCTTCATGCGCAGCGCCCTGCGTGATGCGCGACCGCGGCTGGGCTACCTAATCCCAGACTTCCAAAACCCGACCGGGTTCTGCGCCTCGGCAGCGCAGCGGGTCGCGGTCGTCCGTGAGGCGCGGGCGGCCGGTGCACTGCTTGTCAGCGACGAGAGCCTCGCCGAACTGTGGATCGACGCCGGCAAACGGCCGGCCTCACTCGCTGCCAAGGACGCAGGCGCCAGCGTACTGGCCGTCGGATCGCTCTCCAAGACGGTTTGGGGCGGCCTGCGCACTGGCTGGATCCGTGCGGATCCCGAGATCGTGCGACGCCTTGCGCTCGCGCGCGGCAGCCAGGATGTCGGCAGCCCCGTCCTTGGCCAGCTGCTCGCTGTTGAAGTCCTCCCGCGTCTGGACACGCTGCTCGACAGTCGCCGAAAGCTCTTACGCGAGCGCCGAGACGCACTACTCAAGGCACTTACAGCCGAACGGCCCGCGTGGCGCGCTGCCTGCCCCTCGGGCGGCATGTTCATATGGGCAGAGCTACCGCACACCACCTCCGCTTCCGCGCTTGCCGTCCGCGCAGTCGAGCACGGCGTTCGCGTCGCCGCCGGCCCGCGTTTCGGAGCCGGTGGCGGGTTCGAGCAGCGACTGCGTCTGCCGTTCACCCAACCGCCGGAGCGGCTCGCCGAAGCCGTCCGCCGCCTCGCGGCCGCCGAGGACACGCTCGGGCCACGATCATCGACCGGCGCGCCGGCCAACCGCTGGATCGCCTAACAAGCATCTGGCCTCAGGTCGGTCGCGGCGGCCAACCTGCAACCGAGGGACATCACCTACCTGGCGAAGGTCCTCCGGGCGTCCCGGTGTGTCCTCGTGGCAGCCCCAGCGCCGGTCTGAGCAGTCTGTCAATCGGAGCGCACGCTGCTGCTGTCACGAAGCAAGAGCAGTCTTGCCTCCGCCGTGCGCCGGCGACGACGCTGCTGCTCTTGGGGCGGAGCAGCCGTCAAAAGCGGGCGTTGAATGCGGCCCGCGTGGCCGCTCACGGACAAACTGGATCACGTGACCGGCACCGTCTCCGGTGACTGCTCCGCGCGCGAAGGAGCGACCGTTTCCGGGCCTGCCCGCCGAGGGCTACGCAACGCGACGCCGGCGAACGAGAGGACCAACCGCGTCGGGTCGCGCGTGGCCCATGCCGCTCGTCCGCCGCGGTGCCTACCGGGTCCGGCCGCGGCCATCGGAAGGTCGCCGAAGCGATGGCGAGGGGGGAGGGTTCGCCGGACGAAAGCAAATCACGTCGACCGCTGTCGGCTCCACTCTTCGCTGTCGACGTGACCGCGCGATCTGAGGCGCTCACACCCCTTCCTCAACATCTGTGCCGGCGCGCTCGAGTGTCTCCGCGGCCTCGATGCGCATTTCGTCCGCGTGCGGACAGGCCACCGTCGCCGGGCGCCGGACGCCGCCACTTGGATTTCACGCGGCGGATTCTCGGGCTCTAGCCCCTTGATGGCCTTCGCCGCGCGATCGATATCAAACAGGCTCTGAACCTGTCTCGGTTGAGCGGGCCAGGCAGGAGGAACAAGAACGACGCGGCGCAGACGCTGGACAGCCTCATGAGGTGCGCGGAGAGAAATCAAACCCGCCGGTCCGCGGCGTACCGTGAATTCGGTGAGCTCCGCGATCGACAAGCGCAGGTACCGCATCGTCGACTTGACCACGCCTACGCGGGGGTGCTTGTTCTGCCTGAGCCCTGACGGTCGCTTCGAGGGCGAGGAGCACGCGATCCCCGCGGCCTTCGGCCACTCGAATAACCCGATCGCGATTCCACCCGGCGCGGTCTGCGACGACTGCAACCACTTCCTCGGACGGCAGATCGATAGTGCCTTCGTCGATCGCTTCGACATCCGGCTTACGCGCGCGCTGGAGGGCGCCCGCGGGCGCGGCGGCGTCATCAGCATGATTGAGGGCCGCCCGCCGCACACGGCGCTTCTCGACGTTCAGGTGGGCGATGGCACCGTGCAGATACACGCCGCCAAGGTCGAGGAGGACGGTGAGGGGGTGATCTTCGACATTCGACCTAAGAATCGAGAGCCGCAGGACATTGTCAGCCGCAGCATCCGCGCGCTGTGGAAGATGGCGCTCGGGGTGATATGGCTGCGCGATCCCGGGCAGGCGATGAGCTCGCAATGGGATCCGGTCCGCTGCGCGATCCTCGGCTACCGCTTCTCCGGCTACCTGCTCGCTCGTCCGTTTGTGGCCATCCTTACCGGCCGACTCGATCTGGCCGTCGTGCCTCGCCAGCCTCAATCACCGCTTGCGGTGCATTTCCGCTACGGCGGAGTGGAGCTCGCGGTCCCGCTGCTGCCCGGCGCTAGCCTCCAACGATCTGAGATTGACGCCGCCGGATGGGAGGTGCAACGCACCGATCAACGCCCGCCCGCTGTGATCCGGC
>JADGPN010000395.1 GCA_017882465.1 Solirubrobacteraceae bacterium | reverse complement strand
CGTAGACGGTTTCCTTGCGGACGCCAGGAGCGGCGTCGGCGGTCCCGGCGATCGTCCGGACCGCACGCGCGAAGCGTGTCCGCTGAGGGAACGCTCGCTGCGACGACCTGAGGGTGGTTGCCGCCGGAGCCGACGCTAGCTTCCGCGCATGCCAGTAACCCACGATCGCGAAACCCACGCCAAGCTGAAGCTCGCCGCCCGGTCTTATCGCAAGGCGCTGGCCAAGCATGCCGCTCGACCGTCGGCCACACGTGCCGCCAAGGTAGCGGCCCGTCAAGCCGAGTTGACTATCCTCCTTGAGAGATCGCGCGACGTGGAGGATGTTGCCGCGTAGCCCGTTGACGCGCTGTATCCATAACCTGCGCTCGATAACAGTCATTCGGTGCAGCCGGTTGGGGGAGAGAGTCAACCACGCGATGTCAGCGTGGGGATCGGCTTGCTGGTCGCTTCGTCGATTAGGTCGTCATTCCGGTGGGCGGCGGCGGCACCTCGTGGATCTCAATGGCTCTCAGGGGCCGGCAGCCGGCGGGAGGCCAGGCGCCGCGGTCGAAGATGCAGCTGACAAGTCCTCGTGGGCGAGCGGTGCTGGGCGCGAGGATGCCGGCGAAACCCGCACGGAACAGCTGCTCGCCCGCGGCCTGAAACGGTGGCCAGGTTCGTCGTCCCGGCGTGGGCGGCGTGAGCCTTACGCGGGCCAGCCGTTCCGGTGTGCTGAGGTCGGCGAGTTGGAGGTCGAGCTGCCATACGTGGTGGTCGTGAGGGATGGCGCGGCCCGGCGGTAGTCCGCGTTCGGCCAGCAGGCGATACCACTCGGCGATCGCGGTGGCCGGCTCGTCGGCGAGATACAGCGCGCGTACAACCTCGCCGTGCTGCCAGCGACCATCCGTCGCTTCGCTGGCGCCTCCGAGCAGCGAGGAGCGGTGCGGCGCGTGGCGGATCCACTCGCCGTCCACGGCGACGGTATCGACGTCCATGTGCTGGTCAGGAGACGCCGGGGTATTCCAGCTCGCCGATCAGCTTGGCGATACGGCGATAGTCGCCGCGGGCAAGGACCTCGACGGGCTTTTCATCGTCGAGCGCTTCGATCGGTCGCGTGAGCCAGATCGGGATGAAGTCGGCTTGCATGACGCGCGCGAGGCGATCGACCATCGCGCCGAGCTCGACCAGCCGGTCGGCGCGGGCGCCGCTGGGCGCGCTACGACCGCTGAGCCAGTCGCGCACGGTGCTCGGCCGCGCGCCCGTGGCGGCGGCGATCTGTCGGTCACTGAGCTGCGCCTGGTCATGCACGCGGCGGGCTTCAGCGGCAAGCGGGGACATGGCTGGAGGATACCACCGTCCGTCAATTTTCCGACGTCAGCACGTCGCTATTGCGACGCTCGATACCAGTCCCTATGACTTCTTAGCTGCAAATTGGAGGGTTCTCCGGACGATCCACAAGCCCGCTCTGGACGATCCGCAAGCACGTCGCGCAATCGGCGCTGCGGCTCGTCGACAGCCCGACAGCTGACAAGAGGCCGTGCGGCGGGACGGGATGTGCGAGACGTGGGATGATCGCGGCTATGCGCGGCGATCAGGAGCTGGGTCGCAGGGCCGCTGACCTTGCTGGACGGCTCCCGGACGCGCTCGCGCCGCTGGCGCGGATCGCTTACAACTATCGCTGGTGCTGGTATCCGGGCGGCACGGACGTGTTTCGCTCGATCGACGAGGGTCGCTGGGAGCGGTGCGGTGAGAACCCGGTTCGCCTGCTTCAGGAGGCGTCCGGTGAGGCGCTTGCGCGGGCGGCCGCAGACCGCGCTCTGCTGGACCGCGTGGCGTCGCTGGAGGACGCCTTCGCAGCGGACCTGAGGCGCCCGCCGGCGGGGCTCGTGGCGCCGGAGCGGCCGATCGCTTTCCTGTGCGCCGAGTATGGCGTGCACCAGTCGTTGCCGATCTACTCGGGCGGGCTCGGCGCGCTGGCGGGCGACCTGCTCAAGGAGGCTTCGGATCGGGCGCTGCCGCTGGTCGCGGTCGGGCTGATGTACCGCCAGGGGTATTTCCGCCAGCGCCTGGATGTCTCGGGCTGGCAGCAGGAGTACTGGATCGATACCGATCCCGAGCGGCTTCCGGCCGCGTTGGTGCGCTCAGAGGATGGGCGGGCGCTGAGGATCACGGTGCCGATCCGTGGGAGCGAGGTGAGCGCGCAGATCTGGCGTGGGGCTGTCGGCCGGGTGCCGCTGTTTTTGCTCGACGCCGATGTGCCCGAGAATGGTCGCCTCGATCGGTGGATCACCTCCCAGCTCTATGTCGCAGATCCGGTCACCCGCCTCTCGCAATACGCGCTGCTGGGCGTCGGGGGCGTGCGCGCCCTCGCGGCACTGGGGATCGAGCCCGCGCTCGTGCACCTCAACGAGGGGCACGCGGCGTTCGCCGTGCTCGAGCTGGCGCGCGCCGAGGTGGCGCGCGGAGCGCCGGTCGAGGCGGCGCTCGAGGCCGCCCGCCAGCGTACGGTGTTCACGACCCACACGCCCGTCGCGGCCGGCAACGAGACTTACCCCCGCGAGGACGTGATCGGCACGATCGAGGATCTCGCGGGCGAGCTGGGCGATCCCGAGGTGCTCATGCGACTGGGCCGCTATCACCCTGAGGACGGTCAAGAGCCGTTCGGGATGACGACGTTCAGTCTGCGGATGAGCCGCTCGGCGAACGGCGTCAGCCGCCGCCACGGCGCCGTCGCCCGCGAGATGTGGCGCGGGCTGTGGCCCGAGCGGGCGCTCGAGGCGGTGCCGATCACCCATGTCACCAACGGCGTACATTTGCCGAGCTGGGTCGGGGCTCCGATGCGCCGCCTGCTCGACCGCCACCTCGGTGAGGACTGGCGGCGCCAAGCGAGTGACGTCGCGACCTGGGAGGCGCTCGACCGGGTGCCCGACAGCGAGCTGTGGGCGGCCCGGCGCGAGCAGCGCGCGGAGCTTGTGGAGTTCGTCCAGGAGCGCAGCGGGATCGACCGGCTCGCCGAGCGCCAGCCGCGTGCGGGGATCGAGGCGGCCGCCCGCGCGTTTGACCCCGACGTGCTCACGATCGGGTTCGCGCGGCGCACCGCAACCTACAAGCGCATCGGGCTGCTCACCCACGATCCCGCCCGCACGCTTGCGCTGCTCGCCGGGCCCCAGCGCGTCCAGTTCGTGTTGGCCGGCAAGGCCCATCCCAGCGACGAGGAGGGCAAACGCGTCGTCCAGGAGATGTTTCGCTTCAAGGACGCACCCAATGTCGCAGAGGACGTCGTGTACCTGCACGACTATGACCTGGGGATGGCCGCGCGGCTTGTGCGTGGCTGCGATCTGTGGCTCAACCTGCCGCGCCCGCCAATGGAGGCCAGCGGGACCAGCGGGATGAAAGCGGTCATCAATGGCGGCCTGAACCTCAGCACGCTCGACGGCTGGTGGGCAGAGGCCTACGACCAAACCAACGGCTGGGCGCTCCCCGGCGAAGTCGACCCCGACCACGCGGCCCAGGACGCACGCGACGCCGCCACCCTCTTCCGAACGCTCGAGCAGGAGGTCGTGCCCGCCTTCTATGACCGCGACGCGGACGGGCTCCCACACTCGTGGCTTGACCGCATCCGCGCCTCGATGCGCACGCTGGCTCCCGCCTTCTGCGCCGGGCGAATGCTCGAGGACTACCTCCAGCGGATCTACGCGCCGACCGAAACCAGCGCCTGAGCCGACCTCCGTCGATCTCGCGGTGCCAGCTCTAGCAGAGATCCCAGTGCTGCCCAACGTACGAAGCGGCGCGTGGCGTGTAGGCGAACTCAGGGGCGACCGATTCCGCCTCACCGTCGCCGACGAGTGCGCGCATCATCGAGATCACGCTGGCGCCCAGTGAGGGCAGGTGATAGCCCCCCTCCAGGACAGCCCCGACGGGCGCGCCGACGCGCCGTGCGAGATCGCGCACGTGGGAGGCCATCAGCGCGAAATCGTGGCTGTCGAGCCGGCAGTCGGCGAGCGGGTCGTCGCGGTGGGCGTCAAAGCCGGCCGAGATCAGCACGAGCTCGGGGCGAAAGTCACTCGCTGCAGGCAGCACGACGTGCTCCAGCAGCGAGAGCCAGGTCGCGCCATCCGCACCGGCGTGGACGGGCAAATTGATCGTGTAGCCGAATCCCGGTCCCGAGCCGGAATCGGCGAGTGCGCCGCCGCCGGGGAAGATGCCCGCCTGGTGGATGCTCGCGTACAGCACGTCTTCGCGGCGGCGAAAGATCTCGGCGGTGCCGTTGCCGTAATGCACGTCCCAATCGAGGATGAACACGCGCCGCACGCCCA
>JADGPN010000394.1 GCA_017882465.1 Solirubrobacteraceae bacterium | reverse complement strand
GTCGAGCCGCTGCCCGACTCGGCCGACCGCGCCCAACAAGAATGAGTTGCGCCACGTGCGCCCGTGAACACGCCGCTCCCGGCGCCCAGCAGTGGCAGCCGCGGAGATCACGACCAGCTGCGCCTCGAGGTAGCGGTACAGCCCGACGATCCCCCCGACCACCCCCGCAGGCCCGTAGAAGAAGATCTTGCCCTGGCCGCGGCCATAGCCATCGGGCGCCCAAACGACCCGCCCGCCGGCACTGCGCGCGACCGCCGCGGCGAGCATCCGCCGCCACGGATCAACCTTCCCGTCAAGGACATGCTCGTCGACCGCCAGACGCTCGCCACCCGAGGCGGCGATCGACGCCATCTCGATCCCGTAGCGCAACATCAGCGCCTGCGCCTTCTCGGCCGCCGCAGCCGCCTCGTTCTCATTTGGCGAGTCGGCCAGCGCCAGCAGCTTGCGGATCCGCTCTTCGATCGCGCTCATCGCTCGGCGTGCAGATCGCGATACAGCGCGAAGATCCGCAGCTGCGCGCCGCAGCCGGGGCAGGTCGCGCGGTTGTGCTCGCCGCGCGGCTGTTCGTGGCCACAGACCACGCAGACAGCGAGCGACCAGTGCGTGCGCACAAGCCCGTGCAGCCGCTCGGTGTCGGGCAGCGGGGAGGGAGCTGGGTTACCGTTCAGGAGCATCGAGGGTTACCTCCTCGGTGTCGGGCCCCGGCCGGCCCCACCCGGTGCGGGGCCGCTTTACAGGGGGCACGCCGATCAGGATCTCGGCGCGACATGTCGCGGGTGGGTGAGGGCTTGATGCGACACGTCGCGAGTCTCCCACTGGCGTCGGATGGAACGCGTCCGGAAACTGAGCGTTTATGGACGGCCGCGACCGGGGGTAGTTTGCCGTGCCCACCAGGCTTGACGATGAGTCGTGTCCGGGGGGGGGACCCCCCGGGGTCCAGTGTTCTTGCTTGAGAGAACCCCTGTTTGTCATTGGTAGCGCAGCAGCCCAACCGCTGCGATTTGCGGCGAGCATCGAGCGCGGCGCCGCTGACAAACGACCGGCGAAACCCATCGACTCGGCGACAGCGGGTCGCAGCTCGTTAGGCGGCACGTCCCAGAATTGCCCTTCTCGGATACTCTCGTTTCAGTCGGTGGGTGTGGCGATGTCTTCGATGGTGATGTCGATGTGGGTGAGTTTGGCGCCGGTCAGGGCGGGGACGCGGCGGTCGATGATCGCGCGTACAGCCTGGACGAGCGCTTCGATCGCTGGTCCGTAGGCGACGACGAGGCGGATTGTGACGCTGAGGCGCCGGGGGTCGGGGGGTTGGTGGGCGATCGGGCGGGCGGAGGCGAAGATGACGCCGGGCACGGTGAGGGCGACGCGCTGGATCACGCGCCCCACGAGGGCGTGGCTGATGCGGGTTTCTCCGCGGGGGTGGCCGAGGAGGATGGAGTCGGTGGCGTGTCGGGCGAGGACGCGGACGCGCGCCATGATCTGTGCGGTGAGGGTTGGAGGGATGGGCACGGGCTGGGTAGCGAGCGTGTGGACGTCTTCCCAGGCGTCGCGCAAGCGGCGCAGCGTCGCCTGGCAGTAGGGGCAGTGGGCCTGGTGGGCGGGGTCGGCTGCGGGTTCGGTGTCGGCGACTTGGACAACGAGCTGTTCGATCTCAGCGCCGCATGGCAGTCGCCGGGGGTTCGCGTTCATCGCCATCCTCTGGTGTGTTGGATTACGGCGAGCCGCGCGCGGTGGATGCGGCCTTTGATGGCGGGCACGCTGGTGTTGAGCGCGTCGGCCACCTGGTCGTAGGAGAGGCCTTCGAACTCTCGCAGTATCAGGGCCGCGCGCTGGTCGCCCGGCAGGTGTGCGATGGCGCGGGTGACTGCTTGTAGGCGCGCGCGTTGCTCGGCGGTGTGGACTGGGTCCAGGCGCGGATCTGGTTGGGTGTCGTTGAGTGCCTCGGTTGGCCGGCGGGCGGCGATCAGGTCCAGGCAGCGGCGGGTCACGATCCGGTAGAGCCAGGTGGTGAGGACGCTGTCGTGGCGGAAGCGGGGCAGGGCCCGCCAGGCGCGTACGAAGGTCTCTTGGGTGGCGTCTTGGGCGTCGGCTTCTGAGCCGAGCATGCGCAACGCGACGCGGTACACGGCGGGCTGGTGGCGGCGTACCAGGGCCTCGAACGCGTCCAGATCCCCGTCCTGCGCTGCCTTGAGCAGGATCCGGTCATCGACCTGCAGAATCACGCCGCGCTCGGGGGTCGCGTCCCGCCGCGACTGGCGTCGGCGTGAAGGCGGGAGGAGCGACACGCACGAGCCGGGTTGACGTGGGCGGCTGGTTTTGCGGGAAAGCACCGCCGTACACCCCAGCCAAGGGGTGCGGCTGTTGGGATACCCGCACGGGCACCGGCGACGCCTTCCCGCGCTCGCTCCCCCGGGCGCCCGGAGCAGCTGTGTCGCCTAGCGGGAGACGCCTTGTGAGCGCTGGATGCGCGCCTGGACGTCGCCCAAGTCGATCTCGCCCTGCAGCACCGCGCCGATGGCGTAGAAGACGGCGGCGCCGACGAGGCAGAGGACGGCATAGCCAAAGTTGTCAAAGCCGATCCAGGCGGCGACGAACAGGAAGCCGAGCAGGCCTAGGTAGTGCTTGAGGTTGATCACTGAAGTTCCCTTCTATGCCGGCGGTCATAGCCGGCCAGTGTGACGTTGACAGGTAAAGCGGGCAGTTCGTGCTGCTCGAGGGCGTCCACGACCCGCCGTTGGGCGTCCTGCAGCGTGTCGGCGAGACCGCGAGCGCGGCGGACGGTGAGATCGACCGACAGATCATCAATGGCATAGCGACCGTGGGCATCGATAACCGCCGGATCGCTGGCGGCGGCGACTTCGGCAACGCGCTCGATGGCGCGTGGCTCGACGGTCACCTCGCCGCGCTCGTCGGAGGTGAGATCGAGGGTGCGGCGGGCCAAATACGGGCGCGGCAGTTGCTTGAGGGCGAGATAACCGAACACGAGAAAGGCAAGCACGCCCGCCCCAGCCACGATCCCGCGGGTGACGGCGCCGTCGACCTTGGTCGGGGACAGTCCGCTGAGCCAATCAAAGGCGGTGCGGTAGCCGCTGATGCTATTGACCGTCGACGGGGAGACCTTCAGCGCGAGCAGCAACGTCATCAGGCCGTACCAAATCAACGCGAGCGCGAACAACAGCGTGACCAGGCGCCCCAAGATGATTAATGGCGAGGTTCGCTCGCGCACGCGCTGGCGAGGCATCTACTGCACCCTCGCGCCGCGGCGGGGAACGTCGACGCGGGCGGTGAGCTTGAACGGCTCGGTGAGACCGCGGAGCTGCTCGCGCACGGCGCCCTGCACCTCTCCAGGATCGACTCGCCGGATCCGGGAGGCTCGCACCGCCAGGCGGCCGCCGGACCGGTGCCGCGGTCGGACGCGGACGCGGGCTTCGGTGACGCCACGCACCTGCTCGACCAGCGCGGTGGCCGCTTGCGACAGCGGCCGCCGCCGGGCGGCGAGCGTCCCATGCTCGCCGCTGGCCAGGGTCACGAGCCGCTCGCGGCGGGGGACGAGAATCCCGGCCAGCAGCAGCAGCCCGAGCAGCATCGCCGCCACCCCGCACACCGCGGCGATACCGGCCACCGCCCCGGACGCCTCCAACTGACCGAGCCAGCCGCCAACGGTGTCACGCAACGAGCTGAGGTCAAGCAGGCGGGCCAAACCGCCCAGACTCGGGCCGCTGGTGCCGGTGCTGATGCAGAACACAGCCAGCACGAGCCCCGCGACAGCAAGAATCACCAGCAGCACGAAGCTGATCAGGCGAACCAGCGCCCGCGCTAGCAGGATCATCGATGCGTCTCCCCGTCCGGGCCGCCAGGGCGCGGCGCGGGCGCCTCTGCCAGGCCAGGTGGTGAGCCACCGGCCGTCGCCGATGGCGCAACACCTGCTGCGGGGCCTTGGGTGACGGGCGTGGAGAGCTCCCCGGCCGGGGCGAGCTCCGCGGCCGGGGCGAGCTCACTCGCCAGCCGCTCGGCTTCCCTCACCTCCGCGAGCGTGAGCACGCGAGCGAACTCGACGCTCACCGTGCTCAGCTGGTCGGCGAGCCCGTTGCGCTGCGCGCCGGCTTGCACGCGCCGGCGAACCTCCTCGCCCAACGGCACCAGCGGCGCCAGGCAGGCAACGAGGCACAGGTCGACTGCGTAGCGCCCGCCGCCATCGGCCGTGACCGACACCCCGCGCAGCACCCCCCCGGGCGGGTCAGCAATCACGCGCATGCCGTGCAGCCCCGCCTCGGCCGCGACGACGTTCGGCACGGCCAGCGCG
>JADGPN010000090.1 GCA_017882465.1 Solirubrobacteraceae bacterium | reverse complement strand
CACCTCGAGCTTGTCGCCGATCTCGGTCACCAGCGTCGTCGGATCGTCGAGCACCCAGGGGGAATCGAGGCTGTTGATCCGCGTCCACAGCGGCGTGTCGCCGAGGTCGATCTCCTTGCCGACCCGGACCAGGCCCCGCCGCGCCGCCTTCTTGTTGTCGACCGAGACGGCGTCCTCGAGGTTGCCCAGCAGGATGTCCGACTTGGCCGCGAGGTCAGGCAGCTTGGCGGCCATCTTCTCGTTGCTGGGATCGAAGAAATGGATCATCCGTGACGGCTTGAACGGGATCTCCAGCAGCGGGGTGGGAGCGCCGATGGCGAGTGGCTTTCCGAAATCGCGGGGGTTGCGCAAGAGGTGATCTCCTGAAGTCAGGGTCCTTAATTGAGCTTCAATCGTAGTCGGGCCGGCGTCGGCCCGGTGCCCGTGCGCCACAATGCCCGCCATCTCAACCAAGAAACCAGGAGACCGTCCCAGATGACCCAAGTCGACACCGACCAGGCGGCGCGCGAGGCCACCGGCGCGCATCCCTACGGTCGCTACCTCGAGGAGTTCGAGGTCGGCGCGGTGTACAAGCACTGGCCCGCCAAGACCGTCACCGAGGCCGATGATCACCTCTTCTGCCTGATCACCATGAATCACCATCCGCTGCACATCAACGACGTCTACGCCAAGCAGTCCCAGCAGGGCCGCAACGTCGTCGTCGGCCCTCTCGTCTACTCGCTGGCGCTGGGCATGAGCGTGTCGGACGTGAGCGGCAAGGCGATCGCCAACCTGGCCACCGAGGAGCTCATGCACCCGGCCCCGGTGTTCCATGGCGACACCCTGTTCTGCGAGTCCGAGGTGCTCGAGGTCAAGCCGTCACAATCGAAGCCCGACCGTGGCACGGTCCGAGTTCACACTCGCGTGCTCAACCAGGATGGGGTACTGGTGGCCGAGTTCAAGCGGTTGGTGCTCGTGCCGCGCAAGGAGCCCGGCCCGCCGCTGGCGAGCGCCGAGACGAATGTCGAATAGCGCGCCGTGCCGCGGAATATGTGAATCCGCATCCTGTTTCCCCTGACATACTGAGGGTGGAGTGTCGGTTACGCTCCGTCCCCGCGGGAGCACGGCGAACGCGGGGTTATGTCTTCTTGGTTGCGGACATACCGTCTGCGGCCACCTAAGCCACGAGGAGTTTCAGAACACAAATGGCCCATACCGCACCGAAGCACCAGGCAACCACCAATCACGACCGCCTGCTGGCGTGGGTTGAGGAGGTCGCCGCGCTGACCGAGCCCGACGACATCCACTGGTGTGACGGGTCGGCCGAGGAGTATGACTTTCTGGCCAACACGCTGATCGAGGCGGGCACGTTCGAGAAGCTCTCGGAGGCCAAGCGGCCCAACTCCTACCTCGCCTGCTCCGATCCCGCCGACGTCGCGCGCGTCGAGGACCGCACGTTCATCTGCTACGAGAAGGAGGAGAACAGCGGCCCGACCAACAACTGGCGCGAGCCCAGGGAGATGCGGCTGGCCCTGACCGAGCTGTTCGAAGGCTCGATGCGCGGCCGCACGATGTACGTGGTGCCATTCTCGATGGGCCCGCTGGGATCGCCGATCTCCTACATCGGCGTCCAGCTGACCGACTCCGCCTACGTGGCCGCCTCGATGCGGATCATGACCCGGATGGGTCAGCCGGCGCTGGATTGTCTGGGCGATAACGGGGACTTCGTGCCCTGCCTGCACTCCGTCGGAATGCCGCTGACGGACGGCGTCGAGGACGTCCCGTGGCCCTGCAACGCGGACAACAAGTACATCGTTCACTTCCCGGAGACCCGCGAGATCTGGTCCTACGGCTCCGGCTACGGTGGCAACGCGCTGCTGGGCAAGAAGTGCTTCGCCCTCCGCATCGCGTCGGTGATGGCCCGCGACGAGGGCTGGCTCGCCGAGCACATGCTGATCCTGAAGGTCACCGCTCCCGAGGGCGACGTGAAGTACGTCAGCGCGGCCTTCCCGAGCGCCTGCGGCAAGACGAACCTGGCGATGCTGATCCCGACCCTAGCCGGCTGGAAGGTCGAGACGATCGGGGACGACATCGCCTGGATGAAGTTCGGCACCGACGGCCGGCTGTACGCGGTCAACCCCGAGGCGGGCTTCTTCGGGGTGGCCCCCGGCACCGGTGAGGTCACCAACCCGAACGCGATCAAGACGATCGAGCGCAACTCGATCTTCACCAACTGCGCCAAGACGGACGCTGGCGACGTGTGGTGGGAGGGCCTGACCGAGGAGCCCCCGGCCCACGCCACCGACTGGCGCGGCGGGTCCTGGACGCCGTCGATCGACACGCCCGCCGCCCATCCGAACGCACGCTTCACCACTCCGGCCGCCCAGTGCCCCTCGATCGCCCCCGAGTGGGAGGACCCGAAGGGCGTCCCGATCGACGCGATGCTGTTCGGGGGCCGCCGCTCGACGGTCGTCCCGCTCGTGCACGAGGCGCGCGACTGGGTGCATGGCGTGTTCATGGGCTCGACCATGTCCTCGGAGACCACCGCCGCCGCCGCCGGTGCGGTGGGCAAGCTGCGCTTCGACCCGATGGCGATGCTCCCGTTCTGCGGGTACCACATGGCGGACTACTTCGCCCACTGGCTCGAGATCGGCGAGCACAAGGGCGCCCTGCTGCCGAAGGTGTTCTACGTCAACTGGTTCCGCAAGGACGAGGCCGGCAAGTTCCTGTGGCCCGGGTACGGCGAGAACTCACGCGTGCTGGCCTGGATCTTCCGCCGCTGTGAGGGCAATGCGGAGGCCATTGAGTCGGCGATCGGGCTCGTGCCCCCGGTTGGCGAAGGAGGGATCGACATCGAGGGTCTCGACGTCTCCGAAGAGGCGATGGCAAAGCTCCTGGCGGTCGAGCCCAAGGGGTGGAAGCAGCAGCTTCCGCAACTGCACCAGTTCTACGCCCAGTTCGGCGATCGGCTGCCCGTCGCCCTGCACGAGCAGCTCAGCGCGCTCGACGAGCGCCTGCACCAGTAGCGCCGGGCGGGCGCTGGCCCGGCTGCGCCGTGGGCGCAGCGGGCTGAGCGGTGCCGGCCCGTACCCTGATGCGGTGGCTCTCGGCTTCGTTCCCTCGGACGCCTGCCTGCTCGCCGTGCAGGCGGGCGTCGTGCTCGCGCCCCGGATCCCTCCGGGCGCGAACGGGCTGAAGCGGGTGGGCGGGCGCGCCTGGGCGGTCGTTCCGCTGGCCTCCGTCGTGCTGGTCGTATTCGCGATCCGCTACGTGTCGGACACCGCCACCGGACTGACCTACCTGGCGCTGGTGGCGGTGCCGCTGCTGGCCGCCGCCGCGCTCGGCTGGGCGGCGCGTGGGGCGCGGGTGTGGCTGGCGCCGCTGGCGGCGATCCTGTTCGCGGTCGCCTGGGGGGCCAAGGGATCGCTGGTCGGTGAGGCGGCGGCCGTCCTGCTCTCGGCGCTCAGCTGCGTCACGCTCGGAGTCCTGCTGGCGGCCGTCACCCCGGCGAGCTGGCTCAAGATCGGGATCCTGCTGATGGCCGGGGCCGATACCTGGCTGGTGGTCACCGACCTGCTCCAGGCCCCGAATGCGACGCTGATCGCCGCGGCGCCCGGTGGTGGCCTCCCCCAGCTCCAGAGCGAGGTCTTCGGCTCGGTGACGATGGGCTACGGCGATCTGTTCATCGCTGCGGTGCTCGGCGCCGTGCTGGCGGCCGATCCCCGTCGCCAGCGCGCCGCGGCCCTGCTCACGTTCGTCGTCGCGGCCCTGTTCGACCTGCTCTTCTTCGCCGTCAACGAGCTTCCGGCGACCGTGCCCGTGGCGCTGACGCTGATCATCCTCGAGCTGTGGGAGGCGTACCGAAGGCGCCGGTTGCGCCCGGCGATGGCGACGCCGTAGTCGGTCCGCTCAGTGCTGGTCGCCGCCGGTCGATGCCGGCGGGCGCGATTCCTCGGCCAGCGAGGTGATCGCGAGCGTGCCGCGGGCGGCCTCCTCGAGCACCTCGGTGGCCTCCTCGGCCGAGCGCGCGTACAGCTCGACCAGCAGATGCACCACGATCCGGTCCTCGTCGTGCTTGTGGAAGCGGACGTGGGTGAAGAACTCGCGCGTGCCGTGATCGCCGAACGCGGCGTAGGAGAGCGCGTCTCCGGCCTCAGGGCCCGAGCACGTCTCCACGTCGTCGGCCTCGACCGTCACCGTGCAGGAGGCCACCCACGGTGTGCCGGCGATCATTCGCTCCCAGCGGTCTTCGATCGGCTCGACGCGGCCGTTGTGGAATCCGAGGTGCGGTTGGTCGTGCATGCAGTCCAGGCACTGGACCACGGCCTCTTGCATCTCGTCGACGACTTCGCCGCGCTCGCCGGTTTCCGCATCGATCCGGTGTATCCCCTCGTAGTGCACCTGCACTTCGAGGTTCTGCGACCAGCAGCGGTAGCAGCGAAGCCAGCTCCGTACCTCGGTGGAGCCCTCCATCACATTGATTCTATTCACCCGCGTCTCCGCCCCTATGCTCGGCATATGAGCGACCAGCTCCAGAGGTCCTGATGCGCGGCCGTCACGATGCCTTCGGGGTCGTGCTCGCCGGGGGTCTCGGACGGCGGATCGGCGGCGCCAAGGCGACCGTGGAGCTACGCGGGCAGCCGCTCATCACCTATCCGCTGGCGGCGCTCACGGACTCGCTCAGCGACGTCGCGATCATCGCCAAGGCCGACACCGAGCTGCCGAGCATCCGGGGGGTGACGGTGTGGATCGAGCCGGATCTGCCGCGGCACCCGCTGGTGGGAATCGTTCAGGCCCTCGGGCTCGCCGGTGGCCGTCCGGTGCTCGCGTGCGCGGCCGACCTGCCATTCGTGACCCCGGCACTGATCGACCGGATCGTGAGCACCGATCCGCGCGGGGCCCCGGCCGTCGTCCCGGTCTGCGAGGGGACCATGCAGCCGCTGCTGGCGCTGTACATGCCGCGCGCCGAGCAGCTGCTGTGCCCCGCCGCTCAGCGCGGGCAGAGCCGGCTCACCGTCGCGGTCAAGGCGCTGGGGCCGCGGACACTCGAGGTCGACGATCCGCAGCCGTTCTTCAACATCAACGCGCCCGAGGACCTGCTGCACGCCGCCGCGCTGCTCGACGGGCGGGATCAGCCGAAGGTGAAGTCGTAGGCCGAGACGCCCGGGGGCAGCTCGACGGTCAGCAGATGCTGCTCGACGCCGGGCAGGGAGACGAGCGAGTAGAGCCGCTGGCCCCGGACCGTGACCGTGGCGCCGGTGACGTCGGTGCCCGCGCGGGCGGGGGAGATCGGACGGCCGTCGAGCAGGACCCGGGCCTGACGCGGCACGTTGCCCTGGGACGTGAGCACGAGATATACGTTGGCGGCCTGGAAACCGGCCTGGATCGCTGCCCCGGGAGCCACGGGCGTGGCCGACTGCTTGTCGATGCTCCAGTGCCCCTGGAGCGCGAACTCGCCCTGCTGCAGCGACGACGGCGCGCGGTAGTCGTGGACCCCCGCCTGCAGCGGCGAGGCGAAGCCCTGAGAGCGAGCCGGATCGAGATACGTCTCCGGCGTCGCGAGCTGCGCTGAGGGAACCACGGCATGAGCGGACGTCGGCGGCGGCAGGCGCCTGGCGCCGGCGTCGTAGAGCAGCTGCCTGACCGCAGCCTCGCCCTGCTTGTAGTCGCCCTCACCGAACTGGGTGTGGCGGACCTGTCCCGTGGCATCGATCAGGTACTCGGCGGGCCAGTACTGGTTCTGGTACGCGTTCCAGGTCCCGTAGTTGTTGTCCTGGACGACCGGATAGCGGAGGCCGTCGGCCGCGATCGCCTGGCGCACGTTGGAGGCCTCCTGCTCGAACGTGAACTCCGGCGTCTCCACCCCCACGACCTCGAGGCCGTAGGGGTGATAAATCGCGTACAGGCCCTTCAGGTAGGGCAGCGTGCGGAGGCAGTTGATGCACGTGTAGGTCCAGAAGTCGACCAGGACCACGTGGCCGTGCAGGGCGGCGAGTGTGAGCGGCCGGTTGCCGGGTGTGTTGAACCAGTCCTCGGTGCCGGTGAACTCGGGCGCCAGGCCGAGCTTGGCCAGGGCCGGCGTCGGCACGCCGGGGATGGCCACGCCCGCCGCCGTCGCCGCGGTGGTGCTCGCGGTCACCTGGCTCTGGCGAACCGCGAACCGAGACCCCGGGCGCAGCGAGGTGAGCCGCTTCTGGACGGCGCTCGAGTTCTCGAGCGAGCGCGTCGGATCGACCAGAAACGCGGGCAGGTTTCCCGACTTGGCCAGGGCCTCCTCGAAGCGGACATCCACGTTGGCCGCCATCGCGACGCCGGTCACGATCAGGACCGCGCCTAGGGTGCGCTCCACGACGTGGCCGCGGGCGGACCGGCGGACCCGGTCGATGACCTTGCGGCCGCCGAGCGCGTAGAGGAAGAGCACCGCGCAGAGGCCGGCGGCATAGGCGAGTGCCACGGCGACGATCTTGGCCGAGGCTCCGCCGGACGCGCTCACCGAGGTGACGGCCGCGAGGATCGGCCCGGCGCACGGGGCACAGACGAACCCGAGCGCCCCGCCGACCCCGACCCCCGACCAGAATCCGTCTCCCCGGGTCTTGGGGCCGAACCGGGCCAGGCGGGACAGGGGGGCCTGCACGCGGGCGGCCAGATCGGGGCTCAGGAGCACGATGCCGAACCCGATCAGGACCACGATCGCCAGCGTCCGCGCGGCTCCGCTGGCCAGCCCGACTCCCTTCACCAGCTGCGCCAGCGCCACGATCGCGATCGTGAACGTCGCTCCGAGTCCCAGCACGATCCCCAGCGGCCGCCGACGCCCGCCGACGGCGCTGGCCGAGAGCAGGGCGGGCAGAACCGGGAGCACGCACGGGGTGATCGCCGTGCCGGCGCCTGCGACAAAGGCGAAGAGCATCAGCAGGAGCATGAGCCCAGATGATGCCTGCCGGAGCTTGCGAACGAATTAAGGATCTGGCTCCCGGTTGCCGCGCAGCGAGGGGGTCCGCATCGGGAGCCGGCGCCGGGCGCGTGAGGCTGGATTCAGCCGCCGATGGCCGACATCGAACGGGCCGGCTGCACGAATCCGGGCTCACCGACATGGTGCTTGAGCTCCTTCTGCCACACCGCGTCCCGCACGATCTGCTCGAGCTCCCGATCGTCGGCACCGTCACGAATGGGTCCGCGCAGGTCGGTCTCGCGCAGTGAGAAGAGACAGGTCCGGAGCCGTCCGTCGGCGGTCAGCCGGATCCGGTTGCAGTCCCCGCAGAAGGGCTCGGAGACAGGATTGATGAAGCCGATCCGGCCCTTTCCGTCGGCGAACCGGTACACCTGAGCCGTCGCGCTGGCCTCGCGTGGCTCGGGCTCGAGCGGATATGTCAGGTTGATCGCGGCGCGGATCTCCTCGCCGCTCAGCACCTGCTCGGGTGTCCACGCATGGTCCGCGTCCAGGGGCATGAACTCGATGAAGCGGACCTGATATGGGGTGCGCCGGGCGAACTGCGCGAACGGCAGCACCTCCTCCTCGGTGAAGTCCCGGATCGACACCGCGTTGATCTTGATCGGGTGGGCCTCCGGGAACGCGGCGAGAGCCTCGAGGCCCCGGAGAACCTGCGGGAGCGCGTCGCGGCGCGTGAGCTCGAAGAAGCGATCGCGCTGGAGCGAGTCGACCGAGACGTTGAAGCGGTTGACTCCGGCCGCAACCAGGGCCTCGGCGTCGCGCTCGAGCAGGAACCCGTTGGTGGTCACCGACAGGTCGTGCACGTCGTCAATCCCGGCCAGCATTCGGGCCAGCTCGGGGAAGTTGCGGCGCACCAGCGGCTCGCCGCCGGTCAGGCGGACGTTGTGCACCCCCATCGCCGACAGCAGCGAGACGATGCGGGCGATCTCCTCGAAGCTGAGGATCCCGCTGCGCTCGAGCCACGGCAGGCCCTCCGCCGGCATGCAGTATTGGCAGCGGAAGTTGCAGCGATCGGTGACCGAGACGCGCAGATCTCCGATCAGCCGGCCATGCCCATCGCGGAGCGGCTCGAGCTCCATTGTCCAGAGGGTACCCTTCGCGCATGGTGGTGGGTCGAGGCTTGTTCGCGCTCGCCGCGGCTTGCGTGCTCGCCGGCTGGCGGCAATCGCGCTCAGCGGCGTCCGCAATCCCACCCTGAGCATCGGCCGGATCACCGTCAACGGCCAGAGGGCCTCGGCGATCACGCTCACCGGCGCGACCGGCCAGCAGGCCTCGCTGGACGCGATCGAGCTGGTCAAGACCGGCCAGGGGTGGCGGGTCGCGTCGCTCGGATCGCCGCTGGCGACGTCGAAGGGGTAGGGGTCAGGGCCTCCGAGGCCTCAGCCACGTTCCTGGGCCAGCAACCCGAACGCGACCATGTCGTGGCGCACCTCGCCGTTGCGGATGTAGGACCGGAGGACCCCCTCGCGCACGAACCCGGCGCGTTCGGCGACGCGTTGAGAGGGGGCGTTCCCGGTCGCGGCCAGCAGCTCGATGCGCTCCAGCCGCAGGACGCTGAATCCCCAGTCGCAGATCAGCTGCACGGCCCGGGTTGCGTGACCTTGGCCTCGGGCCCGGGCCGCCAGCCAGTACCCGACCTCGGCGCGTTGGTGCTCCCAGGCGGGGCGCATCAACGCCACCGAGCCGAGCAGCGCACCGTCCCCGGGCTCGACGATCGCGAACGGGGCCGAGAGGCCGGCATGAATCGCGTCGTAGCGCTGCATCAGATAAGCGCGGGCGTCGTTCTCGCCGTAGGGCGACGGGACGCGCGTCCAAATACCGATCTCCGGGTCCTGGCAGGCGGCGGCGATCGCCGGGACGTCGGAGTCGCGCCATGGGCGCAGAGCGGTCACGCCGTCGGTGATCGGCTCGGCGGGCAGGACGATCCGGGCCACGTTCAGCGGCCTGGCTCGCGGATCCGGGTCACTACGGGCGTCGCACGATCACGAACACGGCGGCGAGCGCGAACGCGATCTGCCCGAACGCGAGCGCGGTGCCGAGGTTGATCGCGCCGAGCGCGCCGGCGAGCGCACTCGCCGCGACGAAGGCGCCGAGCATGATCACGAGGTCCAGACGCATCCCGGGTCAGATTGTGCCCGATCCCGGCGGCTCGGCTGAGCGGGCGCGGTGCTCGAGTGCCCGCTCGAGCGTGCCCGCGTCAAGCGCCGGGTCCTGGCTGCCGAGCCAGCGCTCGGCCTCGCGCCGGCCACCCAGGGCGCGCAGCCCGCGCTGGCCGTGCTCGGTGGCGAAGTCGGCCAGCGCGTGCAGCCGTCGTGAGCGCAGGCGCCGGGTGGCGATGTCGAGCCGGCCGCGGTGCGCGTCGAGTGCGTCGACCAGCTTGCCGATCCCCGAGGCGGGGGCCACCGAGGAGACCGCGACCACCGCCGTGTCGCGGGCGCCGAGCGATCGCAGCGCCGAGCGGAGGTCCGCCAGCGCTCGCATCGCCACGCGGCCGAGGTCGGCCTTCGTGACGACGAGCACGTCGGGCACCTCCATGATCCCGGCCTTCAGGAACTGGAGCACGTCGCCGGAGCCCGGCTGGACCACCACGGCGACCGTGTCGGCCACATCGGCGACCTCGGTCTCCGACTGCCCGACGCCTACGGTCTCGATCACCACGACGTCGAACGCCGCGGCCAGCGCGCCCGCCGCCGCTCGGGTGGCCGGCGCCAGGCCGCCGAGCCGGTCGCCCGCGGCGGTCGAGCGGATGAAGATCGCTCCGTCGCGCGGGTCGGCCTCGATCCGGGCTCGATCCCCGAGCAGCGATCCCCCGGACCTCCGCGATGAGGGGTCAACCGCGAGCACCGCCACCGAGCGCTCCCGGGCGCGCCACTCGGCCACCAGCCGCGAGAGCAGCGACGACTTGCCGACCCCGGGCGGTCCGGTGACGCCGACGATGTGGGCGCTAGCCTCGGCTCCGAGCGTGGCCGGGGACAGCGCTGCCAGCAGAGCCTCGGTCTGCGTGCGCGCCTCGGGCGAGCGGCTCTCGACCAGGTTGAGCACGGCCGGGGCAGCGGTCAGGTCCCCGTCGCGGAGTCGCGCGCCGAGGTCGGCACCGGCCTCGGAGTCTCCAGACACGCCTAGGCGGCAGGAGCCGTGACACCGTTGCGCTCGGCCACCAGCGCGACGATATCCCGCATCATCCGGTTGAGGTCGTAATCCTTCGGCGTGTAGACCGCCGCGACCCCGGCTTCCCTGAGCAGCGCCGCATCGGCATCGGGGATGATCCCGCCGACGACCACGGGCACGTCTCCGGCGCCTGCGGCCTGCAGGGCCTCGATCACCGCGGGGATCAGCTCACGATGCGATCCGGACAGGATCGAGAGGCCCACCACGTGGACCCCCTCCTGCGCGGCCGAGGTGGCGATCTGGCTCGGCGTCAGCCGGATGCCCTCGTAGACGACGTCCATGCCGGCGTCGCGGGCGCGCACGGCGATCTGCTCGGCGCCGTTGGAGTGCCCGTCGAGCCCCGGCTTGCCGACCAGGAACTTGAGCCTGCGCCCGAGCGCTTCGCTGACCCGCTCGACCTCGTTGCGCAACTCGACCAGGTCCTCGCTGGAGGTCAGAGCGGCTTCGCCGACGCCGGTCGGGGCGCGGTACTCCCCGAACGCGTCGCGCAGCGCCTGCGCCCACTCACCGGTGGTCGCGCCGGCGCGGGCCGCGGCGATCGTGGCCGGCATGATGTTCTCGGACTCCGAGGCGGCCACGCGCACGAGCTCCTCGAGCGCGGTATCGACTGCCAGCTGATCGCGCTCGCGGCGCCACTGCTCGACGTCGGCGCGCCGCTCGGCCTCCACCTCGGGGTCCACGACCAGGATCCCGCCCTCCGTGTCGGCGGTCAGCGGTGAGGGCTCGGTCTCGGGGTAGCGGTTGACTCCGACCATCACCAGGTCGCCCGATTCGATCCGCAGCAGGCGCTCCCGGTGGGAGTCGACGAGCGCGGCCTTCATGTAGTCGACCGCTTCCACGGCTCCGCCCTGCTCGGCCACGCGGGCCATCTCCTCCCGGGCGCCCTCGAGTATCTCCGCGACCAGCCCGTCCATCACCTTGGAGCCCTCGAAGATGTCGGGGTACTCGAGCAGGTCGGTCTCGTAGGCCAGCACCTGCTGCAGTCGCAGGGACCACTGCTGATCCCACGGACGAGGCAGCCCGAGCGCCTCGTTCCAGGCCGGCAGCTGGATCGCCCGGGCCCGAACGCCGCGGCCCAGGGTGACGGCCAGCGCCTCGAGGGCGATCCGGTACACGTTGTTCTCCGGCTGGGCCTCGGTCAGGCCGAGCGAGTTCACCTGCACGCCGTAGCGGAAGCGGCGGTGGCGCTCGTCCTGCACGCTGTAGCGATCGCGCCCCAGCTCGTCCCACAGAACCGACATGGCGCGCAGCTTGGCGTGCTCCTCGACAAAGCGAACGCCGGCATTGACGAAGAACGAGATCCGGCCGAATACGTCTCCCATCAGGTCCGCCGGGACGCGCTCGCGGACGGCGTCGAGGACCGCGATCGCGTTGCTCATCGCATAGGCGATCTCCTGCACCGGGGTCGCGCCGGCCTCCTGGAGGTGGTACGAGCAGATGTTGATCGGGTTCCATTTCGGAACGTGCTCCACGGTGTAGGCGATCGTGTCGGCGATCAGCCGCATGCTCGGACCGGGCGGAAACGCATAGGTGCCGCGGCTCAGGTACTCCTTGAGGATGTCGTTCTGGGTCGTGCCTTGAAGCTTGTCCTCGGCCACACCCTGCTCCTGCGCGGCGACGATGTAGAGCGCCAGCAGCCAGGCCGCGGTGGCGTTGATCGTCATCGACGTGTTCATCCGGTCGAGCGGGATCTGGTCCAGCAGCGTCTTCATGTCGCCCCGGTGAGCGATCGATACGCCGACCTTGCCGACCTCGCCGCGGGCGAGCTCGTGATCGGCGTCGTAGCCGGTCTGGGTCGGCAGGTCGAAGGCCACGGAGAGGCCGGTCTGGCCCTTGGCGAGGTTGCGGCGGTAGAGCTCGTTGGAGCGGCGCGCATCGGAATGCCCCGCGTAGGTGCGCATCATCCAGGGGCGATCGGGCTCGGGCAAACGGTGCGTGAGGTCGGCCATGGGGCCATTGTATGATCACCCAGCGTGGCGATTCATGATGCAAGGAGAAGGGAAGCCTGTCGCTGATGCCTGACCAGCACATTGCTGCTACGGAGCACTCCCTCCTCCAGGAGGTGGCGGAGCCCCTGTCAACTCTGCCCGACGACCCGGTGGCGATCGCTGCCCGAACGGATTTTCCGGTCGTGATGCGCGGTTATGACCGCGCGATGGTCGACGAGTACGTCAAGCACACGACTCGGCTCGTGGCCGAACTACAGGCCACGCGCTCGCCCGAGGCGGCCATCCGCCGGGCGCTGGAGCGCGTCGGCCAGGAGGTGTCGGGGATCCTCCAGCGGGCCCACGAGACGGCGGACAGGATCACCTCGCAGTCGCGCGCCGAGGCCGAGGAGCGACTCGAGCTCTCCCGCCGCGAGGCCGCGGAGTTCACCGCCGGCGCCGAGCTGCGGGTCAAACAGCTCGACGCCGAGACGGACCGCATCTGGATCGAGCGGCAGCGCATCGTCGACGACGTCAACGAGCTCGCGGCCAAGCTGACGTCGCTGGCCGAGTCGGCGCTCGAGCGCTTCCCCGCCGAGGAGCCGGTGGAGGAGCCCGCCGCGAGCCCTCCGGCCGGCGAGACGGAGAGCGCGGCCGAGATCGAGTCGCCCTACGACGATGAAGCGGGACCCCACGCCGAGGGCGGGCCCCACGAGCAGGCCGGCCACGACGACGAGGTGGTCGACGAGAAGGCCGCCGAGGCCGGGCCACCCTCGCCGGGCAAGGTCGAGCGCGCCGGCGGCGCCGATGCCGACGCCGCGGTGACGCAGGTCATGCGCTGGAATCGCCCGTCGGTCTCCGAGGCTCGCGACCACTGAGCCGGGCCGCCGGGATCGTTGCCGCGCAGCACGGCCACGGGCCCTCGACGGGCACCGGTGTCTAGGGTGTCGGGAATGCGCCTGATCGATCTCATGCACCTCGGCCGCGAGCGGGTGATCGGCTGCTGGCAGGTCGGCGACGTGCTCATCGACCCGGGGCCGTCGTCGTGCCTGCCGACGCTGCTCGATGCGCTCGGCGACGAGCGCCCGCGCGCTCTGCTGCTGACCCACATCCATCTCGATCACGCCGGTGCGAGCGGATTGCTGGTCCAGCGCTGGCCCGACCTCGAGGTCTACGTGCACGAGATCGGGGCGGTGCACATGCTCGATCCCGAGCGTCTGCTGACCAGCGCCCGCCGGCTGTACGGCGAGGACATGAACCGCCTGTGGGGGGAGTTCCTGCCCGTTCCCGAGGCCAACCTGAGAGAGCTGCAGGGCGGCGAGACGCTCCGGGGCGGGTTCGATGTCGCCTACACACCGGGCCACGCGTCTCATCATGTGTCCTTCCTGCACGACGGCACGGCCTTCGTCGGGGACGTCGGCGGCGTGAGGATCCTGGCCTCGGGACCGACGATCCCGCCCACCCCACCGCCCGACGTCAGCCTCGAGGCCTGGCACGAGTCGATCGAGCTGATCGCCGCCTGGAAGCCCGAGCGCCTGGCGATCACGCATTTCGGCGCCTACGAGGATGTGGACGCTCAGCTCTCCGACGTCGGCTCGCGACTGGACGCCTGGGCCGAGCGGGCCAGGACCGAGGATCAGGGCACGTTCATCGCCGGCGTGCGCAGGGACATCGAGCTCAGTGGCGGTCCCAACGTGCTGCTTGCCACCTACGCTCAGGCCGCGCCTCCAGACCAGCTCCACGCCGGTCTCGAGCGCTACTGGCGCAAACGTAGCCAAGCCGTGCGCTGAGAGCGGCGCGCCGGTATCCTGGGGACAGATGTCGCAGACCGTGGAGTTGCCCCGCGTTGGGGGGCCGGGCTCCGGCTTGGGAGGCCGCTGGCGGGTCGTTGTCCTCAACGATGACCACAACACCTTCGATCACGTCGCCGAGACCCTGGCGCGGTTCATCCCCGGCGTCAGCCTGGCCGACGGCTATCGCTTCGCCGACCGCATCCACAACAACGGTTGCGCGATCGTCTGGAGCGGGCCTCGGGAGGACGCCGAGGAGCATTGGGAAGAGCTCGACGACGCCGGTCTGACGATGGCGCCGCTGGAATCCGGCTAGACCGATCCTGGCCGCCGCGCCTCAGGCCGCGCCGGGCGGCGCTTTCGCCGCCTGGCGCTCAGGGCTGACCCTGACCACGTTCCAGACGACACCGACCTTCTCCAGCAGCGCGATCAGCAGGCCGGTGGGATCGGCCAGTCGCTCC